>DAOWMA010000119.1 GCA_030643345.1 Spirochaetaceae bacterium | reverse complement strand
TTTTTCCCAAAACAAGACGTGCCTTCTTTTTTGCAAGGCTTGTATGAACACCTCCCAGATAATGTTCAAACAGCTCAAGTGTGGACATATGAATATTACGAGTCATACCAAGACCTATAACAGATACTCCGGAATCAATTACACTGCTGATTTTCTGTAAAAGGTATTCCAGATAATTGTTACTCTTTGGTATTTTTAAAAATATAACATCAGGAATATTAACAAATTTAGCGGAGGAAGAAGTAAATTCCATACTATCTCTGGAAAGAACATTTAAACCCAGATTACTTTTAATAACAGCATGGGCTGAAAAAGAATCCGAGACACATTCAACTTTATATTTTGCGAAAGCACAGGTTAGGGCACCAAAACTGTCGTTAATTATTGTAATATTGAGATTTTCTTTATTAAGAGTAGATTCAATATCTGTCTTAAAAGTGTCCAAAGCATAAATATCTGAAGAATCCCAGGCTCGCAGAGTTTTATCTTCATCAGAGTCTCTTTCTAATATAAATGTTCCGTAAGGTGTTGTAAATTTATTTTCCATTTTAGTAAATCCTCCATATCTATAATAGAACTTAAAGGATATTTGATATGATGTCATTAGTTTAACTATCAGAATTTGTTATCATTTATAAAAGATCAACAAATTATACTTTACGATTGACTTTTTCTATCAAAACGCCTAAATTAAGGCTATAAACATGTACCTTATTCAGGTACTAAAAAGAGGTACTTATGTTACAGGTCAAGTTTAGTATAGAAGAGATTCAGGTAGATTTTTTAAACACTTTTAAAGCCTATGGATTTAAAAATAAAAGCTTGATGCTTAGAACAGCAATTGATAACTTTAAAAACAAATTAGAACTTGAAAGCCTAAAAAAATCAGCTGATTTGTATTCTGAAATTTATTCTAAGGATGAGGACCTTAAAGAACTGACTGAAGTATCTACCGTAGGATGGCCGGAATGACAATATTAAAGAGAGGTATGGTAATAGATGTAAATCTTGATCCTACCCTTGGCTCGGAAACCGGAAAAATCAGACCATGTATAATTGTAACCAATGATATATATAATGAAAGAGTTCCTGTTATACAAGTTGTTCCAATTACCGAATGGAGCAAAAAAAAGTCTTTAATAAAAACCAATATTGAAATCAACCCAACAGAAAAAAATGGATTGTCAAAGAAATCTGTAGCAGATTGTCTACAAACACGACCAATCGATCATCGCAGGCGATTGATAAAGGTCCATGGAAGAATAGATGTAGATAAAATTATAGAAATAAATCAGGCATTGAGAGTAGTTTTTGAATTAAATTAGAATTAATCTAATTAGCTTTCAACAACCAGTATATAAAAGGGCTTCCCATCCATAAGGAAAAAACCATAATCATAGAGTAGGACAATAGTTCAAACAGAGAGCTTATCTTCTCAACCATTCCTTCCTTATTCTTAAACCACATAAAAAAACTCTTACGACCAGTCATTCCCAGGTATCCTGCAAGAGAGATAACGACACCCATACCAAAGGACATAAAAAGAACACCAAGCATACCCATTAGAACAAGATTCTGTGACAAGGCTAAAATTAGAAGCATGGTTGCTCCGGGACATGGGAAAAGACTGGAAACAATTAAAAGATAATATATATTCTTACTGTTACTATGAAGATGATGATGACCTCGACCTGTAATTAAACCAACAATCTTTACAATTATCAGTACTACTGCAAAAAGAACAAGGGCAATAAAGGTCCACCCTTCCAGATAAAACGCAATGTTCTCAGATTTTGAAAACAGAGATACAGATTCCCATATAATATTGAAAATTAGAAACAGAACAAGACTGGTACCGGCATGCAACCCTGCAGAAAGGAAACCTGCCCCCAAAGGTTCCCACCTTCTGGCAGATCGGGAAAGAAAGAGTGTAAAAACAACTGTCTTCCTGTGGCCAGGTCCTGCCCCATGGAGGATGCCGTAAAGGAAAACTGCAAGAAAAAATAATACTATTGAAGTGGGAGATGGATTATTATTAAACTCATCTAAAAAATCAGCACTTTTATCCCTTATGTTCAACTGAAACTTATTAAATCCATCAGGAAGAACAACAGAAGGTGCCCTTGTAGCCTGTGGACGGACAACCCCCTTACCCCCTGTAAAAGGATCAGCAAAAAGAGTAAAGGAAACTGATATTTGCAATATCAGTAAAAAGAGGATGCAGATATTTATTTTATTTCGGGAAATTGACATGTACTTCCTTGGGATAAGCTGTTTGGAGACCAGGTTCCCATTTTGTATACGCTGTCATATCTGATGCAGATCCATAAGGATTATAGTAAACCGGATCATCTTTGTTTTCCAGAAGTTCCAGTTCAGGTAAGCTCCCGGATCCCTGACCGGCAATAATGCCATTTTCTATATAATCAACTGCGCAGTAGTATGTGGGATCAAACACCGAAACATAAAAATCATTGTAGTTTTGTTCATTTAGAGGAATAAAAAACCTGTAATGGAGCTTCTCTCCAAAAAGCCGTGCAGAAAAATTACTCACCTTTTCAGGATTGTATCGTTTATTACCAATTCGCAGATAGATAAAATATCCATAATGTTTAAGATTACTGAATGCATTTTGTTCAATATCATTAATTTCAGTACTATCAAACTGCCCGTTTTCATCCAGATCAAAATCATTAACAATTGAAACACTGAAAAAACGATCAAATTCCCATTCGACCCATATCCCGCTGCATTGCCGGTTTGAATATTCAAACTCCAGAGAAGTTGAAAGCATAATATGAGGATGAGCAAAGAGAGGCAGGGAGAGAAATAACAGAAATATAAAAATGGCAATTCTTTTCATAGGGAGGATTATATATAAAGCAGATTAGTTGAGCAAGGCAGAGTTAACACATTTAATATACAATTATCAACATTGCATATTTCAATACCCACCCTTGACAAATAGTACCAGTAATGATAAATATTAGCCATGGCTAACTTTTATCATTTAAAGGACCTTTCCTCAAATTTTGAAGATTACCTGAAAACTATAGGAGATCTTGAAGCCAATAAAGGGCAGGTCAGATCCAAGGATATCGCAAAAATAATGAAAGTTAAACCGTCATCAGTAACTAACGCCCTTCAGGTCCTACGCGAACAGAAACTAATAACTTACGAACCCTATGGTTCAATAATTACAACATCCCGGGGTAAACGAATATGGCTGATTATTCATCAAAAGTACAAGACAGTTAAGGGGTTTCTTACGGAGATTCTGGAGATTGATAACGAGACAGCAGATAGATTGGCCTGTACCATAGAACACAAAATTTCACCTCAGGTAACTGAACGTATCCTTTTATTAAAAGAGTTCCTGAAAGGTGATAGTTCAACAGGACTGAATACCATTAATAGACTTCATGATTTCTTTGAAAAACGTACAGAAGAAATAGAAAATGAGATAGGAAAAGAGATCCCAATGTTTTTACTATCTGTGCTCAAGCCGGGTGAAAAAGCAACTGTACATAAAATAAACGGGGATTCATCTATTCGACAAAAAATTCTGGACATGGGATTAAGCCGTGGTCAGGAAATTGTTGTGGAACGGGTAGCTCCCATGGGTGATCCCATGGAAATTACTGTTAGAGGATACAGTCTCTCCCTCAGAAAATCTGAGGCAGAGTTAATTATTGTAAGGTAAAATTTTTTACCAGGTAAGTTAGATAAATCTAACTAGTTAGGGAGGTATAACATGGAAACAAAAACACTACTACCCCTTTCTCTCCTTTCTGAGGGAGAAACAGGTAAAGTAGTAAAACTTAATGGCGGAAAGACCTTTCAGGAAAAAATGATCTCCATGGGAATAACCCAGGGAGATACTGTTGAAGTTCTTTCAGGAACTCCAGGACATGCATTACTGGTATTAATTGGTAACACACGACTTGCCCTGGGCTTTGGTCTGGCACACAAAATTGAAATTGAAAAAACAACTTAAGGAGGTTGAGATGGAAGATTATAAAAATTCACTTACCATTGGAGATCTAAAAGCAAACGATCGGGTAGAGGTAACAGGATTTCAGAAAGACAGTAAAGAGATGACCAGTAAACTAATGGCTATGGGTATTACAAGAGGAGCTGTAGTTAAGGTTTTAAGATTTGCCCCTTTAGGCGATCCAATTGACATAGAAGTAAAAGGGATAAGCCTCTCTCTAAGAAAAGAGGAAGCAAAGCTTGTATTTGTAAGGAGAGTATGATGGATAAAAAGAATATTACAATTGCAATTGCAGGAAATCCCAACTGTGGGAAAACCACACTTTTTAACGATTTGACAGGGAATACACAGAAAATTGGGAACTGGCCCGGGGTAACAGTAGAAAAGAAAGAAGGTACTTATAGTTCCAACGGAGCAAGCTATAATGTAGTAGACCTTCCGGGTATCTACTCATTGTCAGCCCATTCGGAAGATGAAAAAGTTGCCAGAGACTATATCCTATCCGGAGAAGCTGATCTGATAGTAAACATTGTTGATGCAGTTAATCTTGAAAGAAACCTATACCTGACAACACATCTGCTGGAAATGAACATACCTATGATGCTGGTTCTTAATATGAAAGATGTAGCAGAAACCAGAGAAATTTCTATAGATACCGGTAAAATTTCATCTCATTTAAATATTCCAACAGAATATATTACTGCAATAAATAAAAACGACATTCAACAGGTAAAAAAATCTATTGATGCAGCAGTAAAGGGAAAAGCAAGTTCTTCAGTAAAGATCAACTATGAAAATGAGATTGAGGACACAATTGCTGAAATGATTCCGGAAATAACAAAAGAAGCTGACAAACTGAATATTAACCCGCGGTGGTTTGCAGTTAAACTTCTGGAAGGCAGCACAGATCTGCTGGAAAAACTTAACAGTGAAAAAAATATTGATATTAATAAAATAAATGGTTACAGAGATTCCATTGAAAAGAAAGTGGGAGATGAAACGGATATTCTTATTGCAGATGCCAGATATGGATTTATACATGGAGTTATAGTATCGGCTGTAAAAAAGGGAACTCCGAAAAAAACAGCCACAGACAAAATTGATAAGATTGTACTTAACAGGTTTCTTGGTATTCCGATTTTTCTTGCCGCAATGTATCTGGTATTCTGGGTCACTATAAATCTTGGAGGGGCCCTTATAGATTTCTTTGATATCTCCTTCGGAGCTGTGTTTGTTGATGGTCCCGCAGTTTTACTGGAAAAGATCGGCAGTCCGGGTTGGGTTACTGCAATTATTTCTACAGGAATCGGTGGTGGAATTCAAACCCTTGCAACATTTGTTCCTATTATGTTTATGATGTTTTTTATGCTTGCCCTTCTGGAAGATTCCGGCTATATGGCCCGTGCTGCATTTGTAATGGACAGATTTATGAGAGTTATTGGCTTACCTGGAAAGGCATTTATCCCTATGCTTGTTGGATTTGGATGTACAGTACCGGCAATAATGGCTACAAGGACCCTTGCAAATAAAAGAGACCGCTATTTAACCATATTTATGACACCGTTTATGTCCTGCGGAGCAAGGCTTCCGGTTTATGCTCTTTTCGCCGCAGCTTTTTTCCCGGGAAATGGACAGACTATTGTATTTGCCTTGTACATGACAGGAATTGTTCTTGCTGTATTTACTGGTTTACTGTTAAAGAAAACACTTTTTAGAGGAGAGACATCACCCCTGCTGATGGAATTGCCTCTTTATCATGTTCCAAGAATTCACCATATTTTTCTTCATACATGGGTGCGATTAAAGGGTTTTATTCTAAAAGCAGGAAAATTCCTGATAATAATTATTGCAGTACTGGGATTCTTCAACTCTCTGGGAACAGATGGAAGTTTCGGTAATGAAGACTCTGAAAAATCGGTTCTGGCAGTAGCAGGAAAAGCCATTACTCCCATTTTCACACCATTTGGAGTTACAGAGGAAAACTGGCCTGCTTCTGTAGGTTTATTCACAGGACTCTTTGCCAAAGAGGTTGTGGTTGGTACCTTAAATTCTCTCTACATGACAGCAGCAGATGAAACAGAGGAAGAGGAAGCCTATGATCTGTGGGGCTCTCTGGGAGAAGCCTTTGCTTCTATACCTGTAAATATTATTGGGGCATTTGATCCTGGTTCTTTAGCTGATCCCCTTGGAACAAATATAGGAGATGTAACTGACAGCGACGCTGTAGCAGAGGATATGGAAATAGAATCATCTATTTTTGGTGAGATGAGATCCAGATTTACAGGCGGACCAGTTGCTGCATTTGCATATTTGCTTTTCATTCTGCTGTATGTCCCCTGCCTGGTTGCAGTGGCCGCAATGTACAAGGAAATTGGACTGCTCTCTACCGTTTTTCAGGTTGTATACAGTACTGTACTGGCATGGATAGTTGCTACACTTTTTTATCAGATTGCCTCTGGATATGATATCAAAATGATTATTACAGCAGTATTGATGGGCCTTATTCTGGTTGGATCGATTGTTGTTTTCGCAAGAAGCGCAAAGGCAGAAGATTTTGAACATTAAAAAGATAAGGAGAGGTCCTTTTAACCAAAAGGGACCCTTCTGCAGGCATCATCAAAATACTCCATATCCTGATCAAGTATCCATCCCCAGTCAGGGAAGAACATCTCATCTCCATCACCAATTGATTCCGGAAGAGTCACAGAGGGACCTGAAGGGAAAGCAAGCG
>DAOWMA010000236.1 GCA_030643345.1 Spirochaetaceae bacterium | reverse complement strand
TCAAGTAGTTATAATGCGACAATATTAAGAATTACAGGAAAAAATAATAGCGAACTTCACTATTTGGCAAATCTTTATTATGAGCCTATTGATTCAAATGAAATTTCATCAATTATTTCTGATTTAAATATGGCAAATAACTCAGAAATGAAAGGGAATACTATTTTCAGTAAGGAAAAATGGCTTACAGCTATGGATCAGTCAGAAAACGGATATCTATTTGCTGTTTCAATGGATGGAGAACTGTACACGGATAAAAGTGGTAATTGGGAAATTTCAGATTTGCAATGTCCTGATGGCCTTAATGATATATATGCTGCCTCAGATGATAAAATATTTTGTGTCGGGGTTAGTGGAGAAAGAGTTTTTTTAGATGGAGAGTCTTTAGATATTATAAGAGATAAATCCAAAAGAAGGCTTAATGCTATTCATGGTATTTCAGCTCAAAATGTTTTTGCTGCTGGAGATAATGGGTTAATTTATCGGTACAATGGAAGTGATTGGTTTGAATATGAACCACTAACCAATTGTAACCTTTTAGCTGTACTATCTATTTCAGATAAATTAACCTATGCCGCAGGTAGTAAGGGAGTTTTACTAAAGTGGAATGGAATTGACTGGCAGTTGATTAAGAATCCGGAGATCAACATTACAGGCCTGGCCTGGTATAAAGACTCCCTGTATGCGGCAGCAGGTAATGATGGCATTTATGTATTAGGGAATGACGGATTTGAAAAAATTAAGGACATCTGTTTATACCGCCTGCATACAGTAAAAGATTTTTTGTTTGGTGTTGGAAACAGATTAGTTGCCAGGTTTGATGGAAATAAATGGTTCGGGGGTAATCTTGAATTCCATTATCCGCCTGAAGCATAAATGATCTAAGCGAATAGCACCTAAATAACATAATATGTATTATATAAGTACAACTCAAATACAAATTTTACCTGTTGTACCTATTGGATAAAAGGGAGTAAGTATGAGATTGATTACAAAACCAGTTGTTTTATGGGGATTATTTGCTGCAGCTATAGCATTATATATTGGATTACTTCTCTGGACACCTCTAATCGGCGGCACGGCTCTCGATAATATCAGTTCGGCAGAAGAAATCCGGTCACTCCTGGCAGAGATGTCTGATGTACAGAAGAGCTCTCATGTTATGATGACATTAGTACTCGACATTGCTTTTCCACTTGCTTACGGTTTTCTCTTTGCAGGCCTGATATTAAAATTCTCAGGGAGACTGGGTATGTGGTTGGCACTTCCTGCTTTTGTAGTTATACCCATGGATATTATGGAAAATATTATTCAGTTGATGGCACTTATTGGTAACGAAACACTTCTGCCTGTAAAGGAATTAATCACCCCTCTGAAGTTGGGGCTTTTTATTCTATCCGGCTTACTTGCCATTGGCTCGATTGTATTTAATTTAATAAAAAACAAATGTAAAACTAATAGTTTTTTAAAGAAAGAATTCTAATAAATGATTAATAAAAACTTTAATGGAGGAATTGATGGAAAGAACCATTGCACTGATTGCCCATGATACCCAGAAAATTATTTTAGCGGAATGGGCCAGTAAACATAAGAAAATATTAAAAAAATTTAACCTGGTTGGTACAAGAGGAACATGTGAAGCAATAAATAATATTACAGGACTGAATGTTAAACAACTTGGACACGGTCCCGATGGGGGTGATATCGTAATTGCAAATAAAGTAATTGAAAATGTAATAGATGTTCTTATTTTCTTTATAGATGTACGTTCTCCTCACGGTCATGAGCATGATATTCAAACACTTATTCGTATAACTGTTTTAAAGAATATCCCAATAGCATTAAATTCTAAAACCGCCGATTCTATTATAGGTTCAGAATTGATAAAAAATAACAAACAAAAAACTATGGATTTAAAAAAGAAATATGACTAAATAAAACCCCGACACAGCTCCTCCTCCGTTTCAAACTCTCCGGCAAAACCGAGCATTCTGCTTTTAAGGTCCAGAATTGCTACACTGATTTCAATTTTAGGATCTATGGGGACCAGAAGCTTCCTGCACCTCCATACTGCCCGTTCAGCCAGGCGGTAAAAAGTTTGTTCAAGCTTCCACTCTTCAAGGAGAGGAACTGCTGCTTCTGCTAACGAAAGAGACAAGAGCTTTCCTACCTGTTCAGGTACTGCTCCGCAGGCAGCAGCATAGGCAGCTACAGTTTCAAGCCTGGCATCGCCAAACTGATAGTGGGTGTTAAAAAGTCCTGCACTTATTTTACTGATTTTCCCTATATGACCAATCAGTAGTAGTTTGTGAATCCCCCGTTTAGCACTTTGTTTCATAGCAAATCCAAGGTAATCACCTACTGTTACCCAGGCGGAATCCGGAAAGTTTTTTTCTTTAAGGTATTTATCTCCAACGTAACCGGATGCAATTATCAGTCTGTCCCTTTCCTTTGATGCTGATTTAATAATCATACCAATGGAAGCTTTATAGGCAGATTCCGAACGGGGTTCTACTACACCGCTGGTCCCAATAATAGAAATTCCCCCTTCAATTCCCACTCTGCTGTTCCATGTAAGAGCTGCAATTTTTTCTCCCAGAGGAGCTGATAAGATAACTGTTAAGCCCTTTTTTCCCGGAGGAAAAGCTTCCTGATAATCCTGCATAATCAGATTAAGTTCCTTTTTTATCATCTGCGTTGGAACAGGGTTGATGGCAGGTCCCCCGGTTGGAACTTTTAAGCCGGGACGTGTTACAACACCAATCCCCGGCCCCCTTTCTAACTGAACTCCAGGCTCTGCCCCAAAACTTACTCTTGCCTGGATTTCCATCCCGTTAGTATCATCTTTATCATCACCTGCATCTTTAAAGACAGAAGCGAATCCCTCAGCTGTCGTACAGGTACAAACATGGACCGGAATTATAATATTATGACCGCTGAAAGTTTTATTCCCCCCGGGAAGGGTTATTTCCACTTTTTCCTGCTGATCTTGTGTGAATAGAGCTATAGCTGCAGCTTTGGCGGCTGCCTGTGCAGTTGTACCTGTTGTATATCCTCTTCTAAGGCCATTAACTGTACCCAAAACTTTACGATAATCCAGTGTCATAATACTAACTCTCCTGCCTTAACCCTTATCAGTCCGAACGGCAAGAGCAAGCAGGCCATTTACTATTGCAGCGGCAATTGGGCTGCCTCCCCGTTCACTGAGGTTGGTTATATGATGATAGTTTTTTTTATCCAGTTCCACTTTGGATTCCAGGGCGCCTATAAAACCTACAGGAACTCCAACAATCAGGGCAGGCTTTACCTCGCCTCTATCCACCATTTCCATTAACTGAAAGAGAGCCGTTGGAGCATTCCCTATGGCAACAACGGCGCCATTAAGCCGGGAAGCTGCTTTTTTCATGGCCAGGGCCGATCTTGTGGTATCAGATCCTTTTACTTCTTCAACTACATCAGGATCATTTAAAAAGCAGAGGGCCTCTCCTCCCAGTTCTTTAAGAAGATTTTTACGGACTCCTGTACGGACCATCTCCACATCTGTAATTACAGGATTACCCGCTTTCAATGCAGCTACACCTGCAGCAACGGCCCCCTCGGGCAATGAAAATGTAGTAGCAAAATCAACATCACCAGTGGTGTGGGCTATTCTGACAATAATTTCCATCTCCATTTTTGGGGCTGTAAATCCACCTAATCTTGTTTTTATCAGCTCAAAACTCTTATTTGTTATTTCCTGTCCTGTCATTGATTTATACTCCTGAATTTTTATACTTGCGACATATATTTAAAAAATTATGCATTACTTTTGTGCTGCCTGCAAGGTGTACGTGCAGATAACCGGCCCAGGTGTTTTTAAAACAAAGACCGTCTTTCAGTATAATTTGATTTTCTTTTGATAGTTCCATTTTAAAAGAGTCTGTATCCGGTATATTTTCCAGCTGGGACCAGTGAAACAGATGACCTGTAACAGTATCTCCTTTAGTCCCCATCCATGAACTGCCGGTAAACTTTCCCTCATAATATCCCAATGCTCTAAGGCCTTTTTTCATAACTACTTTCCCAGGGAATATACCTGCCATAGGATAACTATTTCCCTCAAAGTCAACAAGCTCTTCCATAAGATACATAAGGCCGCCGCACTCTCCCCATATTGGCATATTATTCTCTGCAGCACTTAGTATTTCTGTACGCATTGATTCATTCCCTGCCAATTGTTCAGCAAGTAGTTCAGGATATCCACCTCCCAGATAGACTCCATGGATATCGACCGGTAGTTTCTTATCAGTCAAAGGGCTGAAAGGGACAAGCTCAGCGCCGTGATTTTTCAGAAGGTCCAGATTATCCTGGTAGTAAAAATGAAAGGCCTCATCCAGAGCAT
>DAOWMA010000138.1 GCA_030643345.1 Spirochaetaceae bacterium | reverse complement strand
TTCCCATGGATGAGTGTCCTTGATAATCTTGAACTTGGAGCAGTTTTTATTCCTAATGCAAAGGATAAGCTGAGTGAACGTCTCGATTTTGTTTTTCAGATGTTTCCAATTTTAAAAGAGAGAAGTTCCCAGATGGCGGCAACTATGAGTGGTGGACAACAGCGGATGCTTGCAATTGGTCGTGCTCTTATGGCAAATCCGGATCTCCTTATTCTGGATGAGCCTTCCCTGGGTCTCCAACCCTCAATTGTTTCAGATCTTTTCGATAAGCTTGGTGAGTTGAAGAAAGTCTTATCAATTCTTGTGACTGAACAGAATGTACGTGAAAGTTTAAGATCAATTGATAGGGGATACGTCCTTGAGAATGGCAGTATCGTAATTGAAGACACAGCAGAAGGTTTGTCCAATAATCCACAGGTTATTGCATCATATCTCGGCTTATAGTTTTTTCAGGGAGGAGATCCTCCCTGAAGTCTGATTAACCGATAAAAGCAATTCCGAATTAATTATTATTATGGTTTTGTTTCAATAACTATCTCCGGAAACGGATTTTCCCACTGCCATCCTGTTTTTCCTGTTTTCCTGTATCTTTCCAATCTTCTTATTGTCAGTTCTGCAAAAACAGGGTCTCTGTCAAAGGTTATGCATCTGCGATTAAGTTTCTCTGCAGCAATGAGGGTTGTTCCCGAGTGGGCAAAAAAGTCTGCCACCATATCCCCTGGTCTGGAGCTGGTTTTTATTATTCGTTCAATAGATTTAAGTGGTTTTTGAGCATAAGCTCCGGGAATATTTTCCTCCATTCTATAGAATACCTGCTGTATATCAAGCCAGATATTCCCAGGTCTTATTGTATCTGATTTGCTTCTCTCCATGTTATCTGTTACTTTACCGTTTACAGTTTTGTAGTAACCTTTCAGCACCTTGGGAATATCAGTGTAGGTTACTTTAAAATAAGGGTCCCCTTTTGCATAGTAAAGAAGTTCCTGCCTGACTGCCATCCAGTTTTTCTGGGTTCCGTATCCCCTTTGGTTTCGCAGGCTGATAAAACTGCGGGATTTAAGTTTTTCAAACTCCCTCATAAGGATCATAAATTCAGGAAGGGGTTGAAATCCTCTTTTCTGGTCTGCTCCAAGCCAGATATATAGGTGGCTGTTTTCTGACATAAGGTTTAGAGAGTTGTTAACCCAATTTCGGGAGAATGCTATGTATTCATCTATGTTCACCCTTGATAACTGCTTAGTGTTTTTATTTCCAACGGTAATGTTATAAGGGGGGTCCTGTATAAATAGATCAACTTTATTTCCGTTGCTTATATGGCTGCAATCATCCCTGGATACTGCATCCAATACACCTATTCTATGCCTGCCTAAAGGATCTTCCCATATTTCACCTGCTTTAAGACGACAGTAGTGTAGAATTTGCTGTCTAAAATTATTGTCATCAAGTCGTGGTATTGCTTCTTTCGGCATAGGAATGAGCATATATGTTTTTTGCTTATATTCAAAGGACTAAATGCCAATTCTCCAGATACCCTTCTCTAAAAAGGCTTCAATTGTTTGGCGGTTTGCTTTATTTATAAGATTAGAATGTGATAGTTTGTTCTTTTTTGCATAATCTTTGAGGGTTATTATTTCTTTACCTTCAAGATAGGCCAGGCGTTTATGATAACTACTGGTCAGTGCTTTTCCAATTATTTCTTCCATAATAGAAGTTTTATCTGAATTATCAAATTCATTAAATGCTTCATAATAATTTTTTCTATTACTAAATTTTATGTTTATTGGTACAAAACCTTCGCGTATCAACAAATAATTATTAATAACCCTTCCAATACGGCCATTACCATCTATAAAGGGATGAATGTATTCAAATGTAAGGTGTAGTGCTGCAATACGTTTAATAATATTCTCATGGCTTGTGGCATTATATTTTGACATCATATTTTCTAATCGATCTGTCACTTCATCGGGACCAGGTGCAATATGACTTCCCACTCGAACATATTCATTACCCTCCCTGAATCTTCCTGCAATATCATCACGAATATTTGAAATTAACATTTTATGAAGCAATAATATCATATCAAGAGAAAGTTCCTGTTCTTTTGATCTTAGGTCTGTATATGATACGACTTGTGCAAGATTTTTTGCTTCAAAAATTTCCCGACCTGAAATATATCTATCCAGATCAATTTGAAGAAGTATTTTTTCTGTTTCCTCCAGGGTGAGGGTACTGTTTTCTATTGCATTAGAGTTATAAACCTGTTCAGCAACTTCAGCCTCGGTTATAAGTGTAAGCAGGCTCTCTTTTCCAGTAGATACTGAATAATACCGTTCACGTAGGGATTTGATTATATTAAAAACATTAAGCACTTTTGCCATATACGATTATTATGTTAGTTTTCACGTTTTTGTCAACATAAACGTGAAAAAATGTAATAAATAGTAGATAATTCACGATTATCAGCTCAATAACGTGAAATATTGCTAACCGATAATTGTCAGCACAGTGTTTTTGCTCAGCAAAAATGTATCGAGACAACTGTTACCGGATAACCCCTGGTTTAAGTAAGGCGGCATTTTTTGATCCGCATTCTATTCCGAATTCAACAGCATCTTTTAATCCTGATCCCTGATCAAGTTTATATGCAAGACCTGCGGTAAAAGCATCTCCGCTGCCTATAGTGTTAACTGGCTTTATCTTGTGGACTTTTTCTTCCTGAATGATACCATTGTCGTCTATGAAGAGAACCGGCATCGTACCTCTGGTTAGAATTGTTTTTATACCAGATACTTCAAAAAGTTCTAACATTTTATCGATTACTAATTTTTTAAGTTCTGTATTTATCTCATGTTCACCTATTGAATAATCAGGGAAAAAGGTTGAAACAAATTCCGGGAAATTTATTTTTACTATATCCGGTTTATAAAAAAAAGAATTTATAAGATCTTCTCCTCTGTAATCCAGAGTAACAGTTTTTCCTGCGGTTTTCGCGAGTTTAACCATTTCCGGGAAAATGGGGCCTTCAAACCCCGGAGCCTTCGAGCCGGAGATTATCACATTATTGGTATTGTTCAGCAGCTTCTTATACAGGCCCATAATCAGTTTCCCTGTCCCCTTATCTACCGGAAGTGATTCTTCCACAATTTCCGTAACTGTGCTTCTTTTAGTATTTATCAGGGTTGTACAGGTTCTTATAGGAGAAGTGTTGGAAGCTGTGACCAGATCCAGATTATCTTCATTCGTTAGTTTTGTAAAGTAATCGCTGCCGTATCCTGATTGCGTCAGATGTACAGCTTCTGAACTTAACTGGCTTAATACCCTGGTCACATTTACACCCTTGCCTGATGCATCTGTTCTGTATTCCGAAGATCTGTTCACTTCATTTTCGTTTAGTTCGTTCAGAATAATAGTTTTTTGAATAGTAGGATTCAGACAGACAACAAGAAAATCAGATTTCATATTAACCTCATGAATGTTTTATTTACATGGAAAAATAATAGTAGAAACAGCGCCCTTATCATTGGCAAAGCTTACTGATCCGCCGATCTGTGATGCAAGGGACTCAACAAGAGATAAACCAAGCTGGGAAGATGGTATTTTTTGATCTTCCGGCAGGCCAATCCCATTATCTCTAACAACAATTGTATGAGAATTCCCTTCATTGCTAACTTTGATGCTGATTATGCCTGACTCTTTAGGGAATGCATATTTAACTGAATTAACTATCAGCTCATTAATCAGCAGTGCAAGTGGTACCATGGTATCTGCTTTCATCTCAAGGTTATCTTCTATATCCAGCTTGAACTCTATTCCTTCTTTGAAAATAGAAGAAGATCTCACAGATTCAGTTAGATCAATAAGATATGATTCTAGATCTATGCTAGACAGGTTCTTACTGCTGTAAAGTCTTTCATGGACCAATGAAATTGTATAAACTCTCTGTTTTAGATCTTCAAAGATCAATGAACTTTTGTCCGTGGGAAGCATATCGCTTTGTAGATTTATTAAAGACATTATCAGGGACAGGTTGTTTTTTACTCTGTGATGAATCTCTCGAAGGAGTATCTCTTTTTCACTTAATGATTTCTTAATTGAAGCTTCTGTTTCTTTTCTTTTTCTTACTTCATCTTTTGCTAATTCGAAGAGGTAGGAGCTCTGGAGTGCTACCGCTGCAGCATGAGCAAAAGGTACAAGTTTTTCTGCATCTACTTTGGTAAATGTATCTGTTTTATCACTATTAAGGCTAAGCAGGCCTATTATTTTATTGTCCCATCTAATTGGAATACCGATATAACCCATAATGAATGAAGTTTCAGGAAATATTGTCCAACCCGGATAAGCATGGGTATTCGGGATAATATGAATTTCCCCACTTTTAATATACTTGGAAACATCTCCGAATTCTTCGATTTTCACTGTATAATTTTTTATAAAATTGCCCAGACCATATTTGTTGTAATCTACTTCTGCGGCCACTCTGAGATACTCATTTTCAAGAAGACGTATGTCCGCACAGGAGAAGGGGATGATTTTTCTTACTTCCTGGAGAATTGCATTCAAAATTTTCTCTTTATCAAGAGAAGAAGTTAAAGTTAATAATACGTTTTGCAGAACTTTGGTCCTCTTTTTTTGTTCTTTAACCTGCTCAATAGTATGTGTAAGAGTATCTTCAGTCTGTTTCCTTTTGGTAATATCCATCATGCTGACAAGAATATTTCCATTCTCCCTATCCGGAAGATAAACAGACATTAGAAGATCAAGTCGTGTACCTTTACCGGTAAAAGTGGTGACTTCATGACTGCAGTTAGGTTTGCCATCCATCATTGCAGCAAAGATATTTATAAACGCGGGGAATGGGTCTTCTGTAATTATTTTATTCCTTGCCAGTAAATCCAGTAATTCAGCTTTACTTTCGGCTTCAAACAGCTGGACAGTATAATCATTTATATCAACAATTTCTAATTGACCAATAAGTTGTTCTGTAATCTCCGGGTGACTGGAAAGATACTTTGAAAGTTCTTTTCCTGTACTGCATGGAAGAGAATCCATGGTTTTGTAAACACTTGATGCATTTTCTTCCCATATGGAAATGTATGACTTATTAAAAATTTTTCGATACCTGATTGTATGTTGTTGAATAATTTCCTTGTGAATTTTTAAAGATTCGTTCTCATTTCTTTTTGTTTTAATTAATTCCTGCAATTTTTCTATTTTATCCTGGAGGTCTTTTGTACTATTGTCCATTTTAATTCTCTGAATCCGAAAATCTTATCGTTGCAGAGGCCCCTTCTGAATTATTTAAGCTAATTGAACCCTTTATCTGCTCTACAAGAGAATTAACCAGGATAAGTCCAAGATGAGTGTTCTCTTTTTCCAGTACATCATCCGGATAGCCTATCCCGTTATCATTAACGGATAGAGTGAAGTAATGATCTGTTTTATCAAGAGAGACTGAGATCTCTCCTCCTGATTTTGGGAATGCATATTTTAAACTGTTAGTAATAAGCTCATTAAGAGATAGGCCAAGAGGTATAAGCTTATCCAGGTCAAAATACATATTCTGAGGGATATCAATTTTAACCTTAATGTCACTTCGGTAAACCAGAACATCTCTAATGGAATTTATTAGATCATATGTGTATTCATAAAAATCTATGTTGGATAGGTCCGGATTTTCATAGAGCTTTTCATGTACAAGAGCAATAGAATGAATCCTTTGACATAATTCCTCAAATAGTTCAACCTCGAAAGCGTTGGAAGACTTAGCGTTTTGAAGGTTGATCAGTGCTATAATTATTGTCAGGTTGTTTTTAACTCTGTGGTGAATTTCCTGAAAGAGTATTTCTTTTTCTTCTAAAGCAAATTTCAGTGTTTCTTCGGTTTTTTTACGTTTTTCTATATCCTTCTCTATTTGTTTAAATAATGTTGCTTTTTGGAGTGAGATTGCAGCAGCATGGCATAAAATTTTTAATTTTTCAGCATCCTTTTGTGAAAATGTGTATTTTTCATTACTGTCAAGGTTAAGAAGACCTATTACTTGCCCCTGCCATTCGATGGGAATAGAGAGT
>DAOWMA010000274.1 GCA_030643345.1 Spirochaetaceae bacterium | reverse complement strand
TGCACTAAATCCACAGATAAAGATAATATCACCCTGGAAAACAAAAGATTTTCTTAATCAGTTTAAGGGTAGAACAGATCTATTAAACTATGCCGAAAAATATAATATACCAGTAAGCTCAACTCCAAAGAAACCATACAGCGAAGATGATAATCTTCTTCATATTAGCCATGAGGCAGGTTTTCTTGAAGATCCTGCCGCAGAAGCAACAGAAGATGTATATTGCAAAACAGTAGCCCCGGAGAATGCACCTGATAAAGTGACAAAAATTGCCATTACCTTTAAAAATGGTATTCCAGTGAAGGTGGAAAATACAGATACAGGTGAATATAAAACAAAACCTTTGGAACTGTTTAAAATGTTAAATGAACTTGGAAGTGCAAATGGAATTGGCAGACTTGATATGGTAGAAAACCGGTTTGTAGGTATTAAATCCAGAGGTATTTATGAAACTCCGGGAGGAACAATACTCCATGAAGCCCATATGGATATTGAGGGTATTGCCATGGATAGAGAGGTTATGCGCCTTCGCGATATGCTTTCCGCAAAATTCTCAGAAATAGTGTATAACGGCTTCTGGTTCAGTCCTGAAATGGATTTTCTGATGTCAGCAATTAACACAAGCCAGGAAGTTATTGATGGTACTGTATATCTTAAACTATACAAGGGTACAGTTATGGCAATAGGCAGAGAAAGTGCCAGTTCTCTTTATAATCAGGACCTTTCAAGCATGGATATTGAAGGCGGTTTTAATCAGGAAGATTCAAGGGGATTTATAAAAATCCATTCTGTACGATTAATGGCCCACCATGCAATTATGAACAAAAAGTAATTGTACATTCATTATTTTTAAATGAAATGATACCACTTTCAAGGGTTTGAGAAAAAACCCTGCCAGTGGTATCGGTATAGCTGACAATAGAATTGTCTTCAAGTATTCCAAGAAAAGGCTCATGAAATGCTTCGAAACCAATTGAACCTGATAAAGTTCTGAGTTTACAATAAGCGGCCTGCCCGGAATAGATAATTTTAGTATCCGTTACCATACTAAGTATAAATGTATTCATACTTTCCTACAATTTCCCTGCTTTCTTTCGTGCATCCTCTACTGTTCCAACCATGTAAAAGGCCTGTTCCGGAAGATCATCGTGTTTTCCGTCAATAATCTCTTCAAATGATCGTATAGTATCTTCCAAAGGGACAAAAACCCCCTTCATACCTGTAAAATGCTCTGCAACTGAAAAAGGCTGGGAAAGAAATTTCTGAATTTTCCTGGCACGCTCCACAGTTTTACGATCATCATCAGATAATTCATCCATTCCCATTATTGCAATTATATCCTGCAGATTTTTATATACCTGAAGTATTTCCTGAACACGTCTTGCTACAGTGTAATGTCTTTCTCCTATTATTTCTGCTGAAAGCATTCTGGATGAGGATGCAAGAGGGTCTACAGCGGGATAAATACCTATTTCTACAATAGCTCTGCTAAGATTTGTGGTGGCATCAAGATGTGAAAAAGTTGTTGCAGGTGCAGGGTCTGTGTAATCATCTGCAGGTACATAGACAGCCTGAACAGAGGTTATTGATCCCTGTTTCGTAGATGTAATTCTCTCCTGAAGTTCTCCCAGCTCAGATGCAAGGGTAGGTTGATATCCTACAGCAGAAGGGATTCGACCAAGAAGTGCAGATACCTCTGCTCCAGCCTGAACGAAACGAAATATATTATCAACAAAAAGGAGTACATCTTTCTGCTGTTCTTCTCTAAAATATTCCGCTACACTTAGAGCAGAGAGTGCAACTCTTGCCCTTGCCCCCGGGGGCTCATTCATCTGACCAAAAATAAGGGAAGTCCTGTCTATAACGCCGGATTCCTTCATTTCACCAAAAAGCTGGGTCCCCTCTCTGGTCCGCTCCCCTACACCACAAAAAACCGAATATCCTCCATGTACTTTTGCTATGTTATTTATCAGTTCCATAATTAAAACTGTCTTACCAACACCCGCACCACCAAAAAGGCCAATTTTACCTCCCTTCATATAGGGAGCCAGAAGATCAACAACCTTAATTCCGGTTACAAGAATTTCATTGGATGTATTAAGTTCATCATATTTTGGAGCATTCCTGTGGATAGGATAACGTTTATCACTATTAATAGGACCTTTTGCATCGACAGGATTGCCGGTTACATTAATAATTCTGCCAAGAGTTTCCTCCCCTACAGGAACAGTAATCTGATCACCCGTATTGATAACATCCAGCCCTCTCTTCAGCCCCTCTGTGGAGTCCATTGCAATAGATCTTGCTATACTATCGCCAATGTGCTGAACAACTTCCAAAACAAGATTATCCTTCTTGTTGTCAATAGAAGGATTTGTCACTTTTAAAGCTGTATATATCTCCGGCAGTGTTCCTTCATCAAAACGAACATCTACTACAGGACCTAAAATTTGAACTATTTTACCAATTTTCTTTTCCTTC
This sequence comes from Spirochaetaceae bacterium, assembly GCA_030643345.1. Classification (GTDB taxonomy): domain Bacteria; phylum Spirochaetota; class Spirochaetia; order B11-G9; family B11-G9; genus JAJRQE01. Next base: position 1,385 of record DAOWMA010000274.1, on the reverse strand, counting down.
TGCATATATTATCCTTTCAGTGCTTCTTTTCCGGAAACAATCTCTATAAGTTCATTTGTAATCGCCGACTGACGTGCATGATTTTGTATTGTAATATATTTCTCAATTAGATCTTCAGAATTACTGGATGCGTTTTCCATGGCTGTCATTCTTGAAGAATGTTCACTTAGATAAGAATTACGTAAAACAGATCTAAGTTTATAATAGAGATAGAGCTTCCCGGAAGTAAGTGCAAGTTGGTCCCCTTCAGGCTCTGTTTGATTAAAATGATTTACACTATCTGAAACTTGAGGACCCGGTATAAAAAGCGGAAATAACTGCTTTGTTACAGTTTCCTGATGTATAGTTGAATGAAACATATTTCCTATGACATACAGCTTTTGTATTTTATTACTAATAAATCTGTCAAATATCCTGTCCGAAATTATACGAAGCTGTTCCATAGTAAATATTTTTTCAGATATTTCAGTTTGCTGAAATATCTGATATTCCTTTCGTTTGCAGAAATGGGCTCCCTTATTCCCTATACAGCTAAGATCCACCTCTATACCATTTTTTTCATTTTCTTTTATAAGCAGTGCAGCGGCTTTCTGAACAGAACTGTTATGAGTACCGCAAAGCCCCTTATCAGCAGTAAGCATAATAATATGAACTTTTTTCACATCCTTATACCCCGCCACAAGAGGATGAGATGAGTCCTGTATAGCATTATTTATCTCACTGGCCATAATGTCTATAGATTTATCAAAAAGCGATAAAGCTGTCTGGGTTGCATAAATTTTACGGAGTTTAACTGAGGAAATCATGTTCATGGCCCGCATAACCTTCTGCATATTTTTTAAAGAGTTTATTTTTTGTCCCAGATCTCTAATACTGCTCATCTACTGTTATTACTCCGGCTTTTTCTTTCTTGTTTTCAAAATAAGGGTCCGCAACTCTTCAGTATTTTTCGAAGAAATCCACTCCTCTTTAAAAGAAGAATGCTGCACTATCTGAGCAAGAGAAGAAAGAACAACCAGGTGGAAATGACGCTGATCAATAGAACCAATTAAAAAGAATATTGAATGGACCTTTTCTGCTGAATCAGAAAATCTAATTCCTTTCCTGGAACGGATAATGAGCATCTGAAATTTTTCTTTTCCCTCAACAACAATATGGGGAATAGCAAAAAATGGTGTCAGAGCTGTCGAACTTGAATTCTCTCTCTCAATTAGTTTAGTTAGAATTTCAGAATGGCTGATTCCTTCAGAATCCTTGCCCATTACTTTTGATGCTGCCTTAAAAAGGGTTACCATTGAATTACTCTTATCATAATCAATAATTTTGCAGGATTCTATTAGATCCTCAAATCTATCTTTTTCAACTACATCCTTCCCTGTTATTAT
>DAOWMA010000290.1 GCA_030643345.1 Spirochaetaceae bacterium | reverse complement strand
TGGACATGATCTGGCTGGTCCTGGCAGCTGCCCTGGTATTCTTTATGCAGGCCGGATTCGCTATGGTGGAAACAGGTCTGACACGGGCAAAGAATGCAAACAATATTTTAATGAAGAACCTGATGGATTTTTCAGCAGGTGCAATTGCCTATTGGGCAATTGGCTGGGCAATCATGTACGGTGCATCTTCTTCAGGATTCTTCGGGACCAACCAGTTCTTCCTGGCAGGTGCCGATAGTTCGTTATTCAGGGACTGGATGTTCCAGGTTGTTTTTGCAGCGACCGCCGCAACAATCGTTTCCGGTGCAATGGCTGAAAGGACCAGGTTTACTTCCTATCTGGTCTACAGTGTATTTGTCTCGGCACTGATATACCCGATCAGCGGACACTGGATATGGAACGGAGACGGTTGGCTTGCAAATATGGGATTTCACGATTTTGCCGGTTCGACAGTTGTCCACTCTGTAGGAGGGTGGATTGCATTGGCAGGAGCTATTCTGCTTGGGGCCAGAAAAGGTAAATACATCGAAGCTGCCGGGAAAAAACAGGCACGGGCGATTCCCGGTCATAATATGCCTTTGGCTGCACTGGGTGTATTCATCCTTTGGTTCGGATGGTACGGCTTCAATGCCGGAAGCACGCTTTCGGGTACTGATCTCAGCATTGGTCTAATTGCTGTAACCACAACATTGTCTGCGTCAGCAGGAGCGGTTGCATCGATGATCACTTCGTGGATTTGGTTCAAAAAGCCCGATCCATCGATGTCCCTCAATGGAGCATTGGCCGGACTTGTCGGTATTACTGCCGGATGTGCTGTCACTACGCCCTTAGGATCGATTATTATCGGTCTTATATCAGGAATTACGGTTGTTGCATCGGTAGAATTTATCGACAAAGTACTGCACATCGACGATCCGGTCGGAGCAGTATCGGCCCATGGTGTCTGCGGTGCCTGGGGAACTCTTGCAGTAGGACTCTTTGCCAATACGGATGATATTAAAGGTTTGTTCTACGGCGGCGGATTCAGTCAGCTGGGGATACAGGCCCTTGGTGTATTAGCAGTATTTGTATGGGCATTCGGGACCGGATCTATCCTGTTCATAATTATCAAAAAAACAATAGGATTGCGAGTATCTGAAACGGAAGAACTACAAGGACTGGATATTGGCGAACATGGTTCTGAAGCATACGCCGGATTTCAGATATTCAGTACACAGTAAACAGATAGTACAGGGAGAGACCAAAATGAAATTAATTGTTGCATATATCCAGCCCCACAAGCTGAACTCCGTTAAACAGGAACTGTTTAAGGCCGATGTTGTTAAGATGTCAGTTACCAATGCTCTGGGCTGCGGCCAGCAGATGGGCTATCATGAATCATACCGTGGTGTCGATATTGAAGTAAATCTGCTAAAAAAGGTAAGAATAGAAATTGCTGTAAATAAAGAGTTCGTTAAACCAACAGTAGATGCAATTATCAGTGGAGCGCGCTCAGGTAATATCGGTGATGGAAAGATCTTTGTCACAAATCTTGAAGACTGCATTCGAATCCGAAGTGGAGAAACAGGAAACGAAGCAATTGGATAAAATCACGTTAGTACAGTAGTACAGTAATGAGTGTTTCCGGAAACAGGAACACTCAGCTGTACTTTTTCTATCAGTCCGGTCCAGATAGATGAATTGTTTCAGGTACTCTGCTATAATCACATACGTATGGAGAATATCAAATTCAAAATAGATCACATAGATCCCCTGGGTCAGGGTGTATCAAGAGGCAACAAAATAGCTTTTATCGAAAAAACACTCCCTGGAGAAACCGGTACTGCAGAGGTTTACAGGAAGGCAAAGGGAGTTGTTTTTGGAAGGCTTACAAATCCCGATAACCTTGAAGTAAAATCACCTGACCGAATCAAACCCAAATGCCCATTCTATTATGAATGCAAAGGATGCCAGTATCTTCATACAGACTACAACAATGAAATCTCATTCAAAACAGAATCGTTAAACAGAATATTCAGCAGATTGCTTCCGAAATCAGTTAAAATAATAATACACCCTGCTTTAAAAAGGTTTGAATATAGAAATAGAGTACAGGTACACTACGATCTCAATATAAATAATTTTGGACTTGTAAGCATATTCTCAAAAAATTTAATAGATGCCAGTGAATGTCTGCTCCCCTCGGGACCAATCAAAACTGTTTTGAAAGACCTATATACCAATGACAAATGGAAAGAACGTGTAAACAAAAAAGGCAGTAACCCAAGAGGATACATTGAAGTCTATCTTAAACCGGGAGAAACAGTTCCTGAAGTGAGTATAAACAGACCCTATGCAGAAGGCGGGTTTACCCAGATAAACAACGAAATGGGTCTTGTCCTCTCAAACCTTGTAACAGAAATGTATAACAAGTATTTGTATGGCAGCAGCAAATCACTGGTTCTGGATATCTTTGGGGGGAACGGAAACCTTTCAAAGGATTTTAATAATGCTCATATTAAAGTATATGACAGGCATACAGTAACTGGACCAAACATTAGGACACAGAAAGAAAATTTGCAGTATGTAAATATTGATCTGTACATAAGAGACCCCTTAAATCAGATAAAAGCATCTCTTAAAAAAACTGAACATTCAAACCCTGATCTGGTCATCTTTGATCCCCCAAGGGCTGGTGTTAAATTTATAGATAGTTATTTAAAATATTTTAACACATCCTATATTTTTTATATTAGCTGTGACCCTGCAACACTAAAAAGAGATACAATGAGAATTAAAGATAAATATGATATTATGGAGATGCATTTAATTGACCTTTTCCCGGGAACAAGGCATTTTGAAACACTAATAGTCTTCAGGAAATTTGATTTCTTTTTATCATCATAGAGGAGCAGTAATGGAAAAAATAGTAGTACTCGGCAGCATGAACATGGACCTTACAATACTGGCAGATCCTTTTCCTAAAAAAGGGGAAACAGTCAGCGGAAGCAATTACGCCCAGGTCCCCGGAGGGAAGGGAGCCAATCAGGCAGTTGCAGCAGGACGTATGGGTGCAGATATTTCCTTTATAAGTGCATGCGGCAATGACGGGTTTGGGGATATACTCATAGAAGAACTTAAAAAGAGCAATGTGGATACAGAAGGTATTATAAGAAGGGAAATCCACACAGGTATTGCTTTAATAGTCCGGGAAGCAGACGGGGACAACAGAATTATTCTCACCGCCGGTGCCAACGGCAAAATACTACCATCAATGGTAAAAACCATTAAATCAGTAATTGAGGAAGCAGATATCCTTCTTCTTCAGCTGGAAATACCAATGGAAACAGTTGAATACGCAGCATCCCTTGCTAATAAATCGGGAACAATGGTTATCCTGGATCCGGCCCCCGCAGTAAAACTATCTGACGAACTATTATTCAATGTAGACTATCTGCTGCCGAACGAACACGAGCTGGATCTTGTTTTAGGGAGGACCTCAGGAAGTCTTCGGGAGAAAGCAGATACTCTTATTAAAAAGGGAGTGGGAAAAGTAATTCTTACAGAAGGGAAAAAGGGAATAACAATTGTGTCTGATAAGGAGATGCAGAAAATTGAGGCCCCGGATTTGCCTCCCGTTGATACAACAGCAGCTGGTGACACCTTTGC
>DAOWMA010000240.1 GCA_030643345.1 Spirochaetaceae bacterium | reverse complement strand
CTACAATTATTGGCGGAGCATTGGCTTTAAGTGCTGTGTATATCATTAATAAACAGTCTTAAATCCGGCAAATCATCCCTTGTAAAAATTATATTGTTAATATACCATCATTCTAATAAACGAACCTTTCCATGTTAATGGAGGCCTGAATAAAGAAATGATAAATGTTATTTGATAGATTACAAAAAAAAGAAATAATGAAGGAATAAGGTAGATCCAGTACTTATAATCAACCTGCATAAAATATCCTGCAACAATTCCGGAAACAAAAAGGTAGATATACCCTGATACAGGTATTATAGTAAGCGATGGGAAAAAATAAGAAAGAGGAATAGATAAATTTGCGAATGTTAAAACGATGAGCATAAATATATAAAAAAATTTGGATTTGAAATCCGGTCCAAAGATGGCACCAGCTGTCCAGCGAAAAGACTGATTCAGATAAGAGGTCAGCCCTTTTTTAGGATGTGTCGTTACAGCTGCTTCTGAAGATACTATTGACCTGACCTTATAATAATTATCTTTTCCCACCGCACTCACAAGAACACCGTCTTCGGTTACTGACTCAGGAAGATTCTCAAAACTTCCAATACTCTCGTAGCAATCTCTGCTTATTGCCATATTATTGCCGAATGCCCCGGTAGCAATTCCGACACCTGCACATGCAAATGCATAGAACATTCTGTAAACATGATCAAATTTCTGAAAATTAGACAGCAGTGACCGATCACTTTTTACAAAAAGAGCACCAAAAACAAGCCCTGTATTCTTTTGACTGAACATTTTCCGATAATGTTTAATCCAATTAACCGGAACTGTACAATCTGCATCTGTAAATAAAAAAATATTACCATCAGCTGCTTTGATCCCTTTTTTAAGAGCAGACACCTTTGGATTCCTGCTGTCAGGGGGATCATCATAATTATTGATAATTTTTACCTGAAAATTCACTGCTGCTGCAAACTCTTCTGCAATTTTCAAAGTAGAGTCGATACTTCTATCTACAATAATCACTAATTCAAAATTTCCATCTGTCTGATTTTTTATGGATTCCAGGGTTTCAGCAATAAACTTCTCTTCATTTCTGGCTGGAATAATAATTGATATTTTATCGTTACAACTTTTCCCCTTTAATGAGATTTCATATTTAACCAAATGAAACACGCTTATTATCATTGAAAGAAGAAGTATGGTTAAAAAAATTATAATATATAAATACATTTTTATTTCATCCCAAAATTCAGCTTACCAAATTTGCTGTACATAACCGGCACCCAATGTGAAAATGTTCCTGAATTCAGTATCACCCGTAATATTTCCTGTGTTTATCGAATAGGAAAAACCATAACCGGCATATACTTTTAGTGGAAGGTCTTCAAACTTATAGGAAATTTTTCCAGTTATACTGAATATTTTTTCGTAAATACCATCATTAAGAAAATCTTTGTCCGGATAGTCATCCATATTTTCATAAAATAAAGGCTTCTCAATATCACCCATTATAAGGTAATCGGTATCTGGTGCATTCGGATTATTTCCATGACGGATATAACTCATTCCAAGATCAACCTCTAATCTTGTTGAAGGGAGAAAAGAAAAAAGGACCTTAAACTCATCTGAGTTTGGAGGAAGAGGATAACCAAGACTCTCTCCGTCATTTGTATAATTTATGTTTATTGGAATATCATAAAAAGGATATTCCTGTTCATAATGAGTATACACAAATGGTTCCAGTTTTGTGTATTGAAATGTTACCAGACCAAAAGGGGCCCCGGGGACTGCCGCCCTAAAACCTGCATAACAGGCAAACATATTTTTAGGATAGGTAAACAGCCGGCCAATTCTATTGTGCTCAATTTCATCTATAAAAACAGATCCATAGAACTTTCCTATTGGTGTGAAATTAGCAGTAAAATCGAATCCCATAGTAGAGTTATCTTTATCTCCGGCTATTCCCATTTGACTGACTATGTAGAGGCTTACAGGACTTAAATATGCAAGTTCCAGACGTTTACCAAAGATAACACTTTCCCATGCGGACAAGCTTAACCAGGGAACAGGAGAGATTGTTAATTTATGGGCAGATATCATTTTTTGTTCACTGTCTGAATTATCAGAAACTGTTTTTCCAAGAGAACCGGTAGTAGTAGATAAATAAGCAATATCTCCAAAACGCAGGCCTGTATCAATGCCAAGAAAAGGTCTGGCTGTTCCTGACAAAAGCAGAGAGTTTTCTCCCGGCCCCCAGTCTCTTCTAAAACGTCCCAGACGAATAAAACTTTCTCCATTATCAACTGCTGCTGTAATTTCCTCTCTGCTGCGGTTGCTTATGGCAAATTCTTCATAAGATCGATCTGATCTGTCTTCAACATCATAATGGGGATGGTCCCAGGTTTTTGTGAAAGTATAGGGCAGGAAAGCTTCTTCATTTGTTCTGTCCAGCATCATGGAAAACTCAGCATCAACTGACAACCAGTTAAAAACATTAGTACCTACACCAAAGCCCAGGGCATTGATTGAATGAGGATGCCCGGGATCTGCTGCATTTATATTGTTATCTGAATCGAAAAGTGCAGAAAAAAAGAAATCTTCTCTCTTCCTATATCTATCAAGGAAGGAGAAGAGTATTTTTCTCTCGTCTTTACTTAGATAACTGCTTTTTTGTTCCAGTTTTTCAAGATTATCGATAACAAGACTTCTTAACCAGGGTTTATCCTGATTTATCCGGGGAACCAGCCCTCTCAACTGGGCCGACTCCAAAAGAACGTACACTTCCGGATTATCAACAATATCCACCGAAGAATGGGTCTGGGCACTAAGATTAAAATACCCGGACATAATTATCAAAGATATTACAAGGATGGTCTTTTTCATAAAAGACTCCTTCTTTTATTTTTTTATTCTAAAATTATATATTTTAAAAATGACATGTCCCCAGGCTATAAGTCTGAAAGCAGGTCCTTAAATGTTTTTCTTATCTCAAATTCTCCAAAATTCCGTGTAAAAAACAGCAGTCCCGGAGGCGTCCTTTCTAATTTTGTGGATGCGAAGCTCCGCAGATAAGTGTATGCCTCTCCGTCAATATTTAATTCTTTTAAATACCAGGAACCTCTTAAATCTGCCAGCCCGCTGTTCATGGAATCATAAAGTTTCCATCTCATGGCAAACTCAGTTTCGGAAACTATATCGAAACAGACTCTTACTTTATACCTGTATTCCGTACCTATTCCAAGGAATTTATATGAAGCATGAACTTCCTGAATATGCGGGTACTTAATTGTATTTTCCGGTGTAAGGTCTTTAGAATATATTATTCTATCAAATATTTCAGATGCACTATTGAGATCAATCAGAAGTGATGACAGTGCAGATACCGTAACTTTGGATACCATATAATAATCTGAATTAAGGATAGTTAAACCTGTCATATCATCTTTTTCGGCCGAGTGAGAGATCTCTACCGGTTTGTCAGATAATTTTTCTGTATTTATATTTTCATCAATCCCATAACCGGCTTTCTCAGTGGTTATATTATTCAGTGCAAAAAGTTTGATATTGAATAAAAATAAAAAAGTAATTGCTATCAAAATTTTTGAAATTTGCTTCTGTTTCATATTATTTTAGTAATTAAATACCTCGCCCCCCGCTTCAATAAACCGCTTGACAATTGTCCTGTATGGTACAAGAAATATATCAGATAACAATATAGCTTCAGATAATAAATTATAAGAATCGGGTAGTTTGTTGAAATTTTCCTGCAACTGGATAAAATATTAATGTTCCAACCTTTTCAAGCAGGTCTACATACCCCAGATCTTAATTTTATAACCGTTAAACTCACCGGTATCAGAAAACACTTTATCTTTCCAGTTTGTTTTGCCCCAGCGGTCAAAGATAATGATATGAGATTCAGTTGCACCACACTTATCGGCGTAGGCAGCAGTTTGTTCAAGGGCCGCGGTTTTTACAGTTTCGTATGGATCTTTTTGACTTAAGGTTTTAAGTTCAATAACAATACGCTGCTCTCCTTCAGGATATTGCCATTTCAATACAAGGTCGGCCCTTTTTGTTCCATAGGCGAACTCTCTGCCGATAAATCCCTTTCCATTGGCAACACGCTGCAGAAATGCCTGAAATGTTAAATGGGGCGCTGCTTCCCGGTAACCGGCCATATCCTCTTTCCAGATTTCACTGTTCTCCCGCCAGAATGCCTGAAACATTGTAAACAGTTTCTCGGTGTTTAAAGATCCATCGGGCATAATCCACTCAGGTTTAAATACTGCTGTAAATCTTGTCTGCCTTATTTCAGTAAGCTCCCTGGGTATGATTTCCCGGTAAAT
>DAOWMA010000267.1 GCA_030643345.1 Spirochaetaceae bacterium | reverse complement strand
GGCCTATACTAATGAAGTTAGTGAAGAATTCCACGATGAATTTTACAATCTTGCAGGAGCCAGGGATGTGCTGCAGGTAAAAACAGCAACAGCAGAGGTAAAGCCCCTTATTAACTATGCAAAGCTTCTTTATTTTCTGAAAAAAAGATTCCCGGTTAATTTTGAGAAAACAGAGAAGATACTTTTTTATCCACAATACTTCGGTTATAAACTAACAGGAAAAGCAGCAGCTGATTTTACATATGCAGGATGCCACAGTTATCTATGGGACTTCAAAGAATGGCGATGGTCTGATGTCGCCGGCAAACTGGACATACTTCCAAAACTTCCTGAACATGTGAATAAACCGGGAGATATCCTTGGCAGAATTTCAGAAAACATTGCCGAAAAAACAAAACTTAATCCTGATACTATTGTTACAACAGGAATACATGATTCCAATTCATCACTACTCCCTTACCTGATACACGGAGAGAAAAACTTTATCCTTAACTCTACAGGTACATGGTGTGTAGTAATGCATCCCACCAACGAGCTTTCATTTACCAAAGAAGAACTTGGCAAGATGGTGTTCTACAATATTTCTGCCAATAAAGATCTGGTAAAAACAGCTATTTTTATGGGAGGACTGGAATTCGAAACCTACATTAAGATTCTTCAAAAAATACATAAAAGAGAAGACTATCTGGGCGAAGAGATGAACCTTATCCGGGAAATAGTCAACCAGAACGAACATTTTATCCTGCCGGGAGTTGTAAAAGGAGCTGGACAGTTTCCTGATTCAGCTCCCAGAATAATAGATAATGGACAGGAATTCTCATTAAAAGAAGTGTCGGAGGGAAATGTTATTCCCCAATTTTTCAGGAACTACAAAAAGGCCTATCTGGTCCTCGTGCTTTCCCTTGTTATGCAGACCAAAGTTGCAATTGACAGAATAAATGCTCCGGCCGGTTCACCCATATATATAGAGGGAGGATTCAGACATAATAAAAACTATGTTAAACTTCTCGCGTCTATTTTTCCTGAGTCGCCTGTATATATTACCAATATTTCCGAAGCAACTTCTTTTGGAGCAGCACTTCTCGGGAAAGGGGCTTATGAGGGAAAAGAAAATAAGGACCTAAAAGAATTTGTGAATATTGATTCAAAGAGAATTAAACCTTCTGCTATAGATGGATTTGAGGGGTATTTTGAAACTTTTCTAAGTAAGTTGTAATTCATTATTTATCCCTGAAATCAATCTTTCCGATTATTTCCTTTAATACCTCTTTATAAATATTCAATGCCTTTTTACCGGCAGGGTTCAATGTGTACAGACCCCTGCTGATTTTGTCAAACCAGCCATATATATTTCCGGAAAGTATCTGCTGAGTTTTTATGCCTCCCCCGGATTTTCTAATGGTTGATGGGGACAGATTACCATTTTTATCCAATAACCAGGCGCAAACCAGTGCCTGTTGCTTGTAGGCACTAACCCGTGGGTCTTTATTGGCACTTCCGCCTTTGTTAAATTCAGAATATCTTCCGTCAATTTCTCTGATTATAGCATTCCTTTTTTTTGATGCTTTTCTTGGATTGTATTTGGCAGGATGAGATACAATTTCCACTCTCGTTTTAGTTTTTAAAAATCTAACCAGAATTAACCCTACTTCCAGACGGTAAAGTAATTTTTTAACCTCTTTGAATTTTGGAATAGTTTTTTTCCCTTGCAAAACCGGAACTGCAACATAAACTGATTCTGTTAGATTCTTTCTATTTACAGCCTGATGCACTAAACCCAGAGAAAACCTGGTTTTCAATTCAATAATTAGCAGTTCTCCCTCTTTTCGGGCCACAATATCACAATTTTTAACTTCACAGGAAACAGCATATCCCTGCTTTGTAAGCCATAGACTTAAGGGCTCAGATAGTTCAGTTTCTTTCAAAACTACATTACTACCAGTGATCGTAAGAAATAACGCGTTCTCTTAGTTTACGTTTTGTCAAAAGAGGGTCCTCATCGGGATGCCCTACAAGAAGCAGCATAACAACTCTCATCGAATAGGGTACGGTTAATATCTCTTTTATCTCGGTTTCATCAAAAGTAGTTACAACACAGGTGCCAAGCTTCTCTGCTCTTGCCTGTATCATCATAAATGATACTGCCATTGAAATATCTATGGGGTAGGCGTTCTGCCCATTGGGCATTTTATATTCAGTATTTGTAGTACATGCAGCTATAATAACAGGCGCTGCACCAACATGATCCTGCCCAAACGATGCTTTTTGTATTTTTGCCCTGACAGAATCTTTCCTGCAGGCTATGAATCTCCAGGGCTGTCTGTTTTTTGCAGATGGAGCTCTTATTCCTGCATCAAGGATCCTTTCCAGAACATCAGATTCTACAGCCTCACTTGTATATTTCCTTATTGTAACCCAGTTTTTAATTTCATCAATTACCTGCATACAACCTCTCTATCTTGACGATATATAAACATATCACGTATTGTAAAATTACATGAAACGATTCTATCTGATACTCATTCTTCTGCTGCAGATTTCAGTTACTCCAATTTTTACAAATGAGTTATCTGATTTATCATACTATCACATTCTTAAAGATCTTAACACCTTTTCGTCATTTTTTCCACGAACTGAAAATTCCAAAGGTGAGACTAATGCTGCTGACTTCATAGAAACCCGTTTAATAGATCTTGATATTAATTTTAAAAGGTATGAACTTTCCGAATCTGAAACTATTAATTCATGGTCTGTAACGATTGATGCTGTTCTTCAAGGGAAATCAGATAACGAAATATTTATGATTTTTCCGATTAATCACCCGGCATCATCAATCCCGGGAAGAGATGGTTCGACAAATCTTGCTGTTGCTCTTTTTCTAGCTAAAAAATTACGGAATACAAAACTTCCTCAAACCGTTCATATAGTTTTTATGGGAGCAGAATTTGGTGAGGGAGAAGACTACCCGCTGGGCACAAAAGATTACCTCTCCAATTATTACCCTGAACTTAATTCAGCCTTCTTTTATTTTGATTTTCGATATGTACCGGACAGTATTAAGATAAATCATTCAGGTACCGGATCTATTTCGCCACTATGGATCCTTAAAAAAAGCATAAACTCTTTAAATACTGCAAAATTACCCTTTTCAAGTGAACCAGGAATAAATCTGATCAATAGATTAAGTCTTAACAATAAACCATTAGTGATAGATTCCTATTTTGCAAATGAATATCCGGTTATCCATTTCGAAGGAAGTTACTCGGGATACTATACACCGGAAAAGGATAAAATTGCAGCCTTACAGACATTCCTTTTTGAGCTTGCCTATAGCGGGGGAGGTCTTATCCCCTCCAGCCTGAAATGGGACAGCCACTATCTCTATTTGAAGATTATGGATTATGATTTTTTTATAGACGAGACAAGCTATGTTCTTTTTCTTCTTATTCTTATTTCTCTTATAATTATTTATCCGTTTATCGCCTATAAAAGGTTTAAAAAATACCGGAAAATCATTATTCATCATTTCTGGAATATACCTGTCATTTTCTTTGTTATGTTTCTTTTACTCTGGATTAGTACTATAATTATCCACATCATCCTTAAAATACAGTCTTTTCCATCTCTATGGGAAATAGTACCATTTTACTTTCTTACATTAAAACTTACCCTTGCTGTATTAATTTTTCTACTAACCCTCCGTCTGTTCAAAGGAATACACTTTTCCAGAAGAGGAAGCTTCTACAGCGCTGCTGCAATGATCTTCATTATAGTTGATCTGCTTATCCTTATTTCTGTAGACATTGCCTTTTCCTTCTATCTTTTACCTGTTCTTATTTTTACTTTTGCATTTACAATCTCCCGAAACCGATGGGTAAAACTTATATTTCTTATACTGTCCGTATTAGTACTTCTCGCAGGTACTATTAATATTTTTCTTCTTGAT
>DAOWMA010000196.1 GCA_030643345.1 Spirochaetaceae bacterium | reverse complement strand
ACATTAAAGGAGGCAGAAGTTTATCTTGATCTTGTCATCTATAGGCCTCTTGCTTTTCCGATTATCCTTATTGCAAGAAAATTAAAATTGAGTCCCAATTTTATCACAACTGTTTCCTTTATTCTTACCCTATTCAGCAGTTTCTTTTTTGCAGCAGGCTCTAATATTTTTGCTGCTGTTTTTCTTTTTTTTGCAACACTTTTTGACTGCATGGATGGACAGCTTGCCCGTCTTACGGGACAATTCTCAAAAAATGGAGCAAAATATGACCAGTTTGCCGATATAACAGGCACTTTTATTATATTTGCAGCAATAATATACAACCAATATAACGGTGACAGTACCATATTTTTTCTTGCTGCAGTATCACTTCTTCTATCCGGTATAAATATAGTCTTCTTTGATAATTTAAGGAGTAGATTCTTAAATCAGCTACATAATGAAAGAGAAAAGCCTGTTGTGACCGGAATATCCGGGAAACTGAATTTAATTATTAAAAGACTTTCCCCATTGCCATCACTTCCTGAAAACAGTACCTCTGCGGAGAAAAAGGAATATAAGAAGCTTTTTCTACGATCTGTTTATTCCTGGTCCTTTATTACAGGCACCGCACACAGAAATACACTTATTATTCTTGCACTGATAAACAAAGTAGAGCTTCTCTGGATAATATGCATACTCTATTTTTCAATTGCTCTTGTTTCTTTAATTATATATCAGTACATAATATCTTCAATTTATATTAAGAAAAAACAATTAGCTAATTAATCCTAACTCTTTTGCTGTATCTCCAACTATCTCAAGAATCCGGTTTAGATCTGCATCTGTATGAGTTGCCATAAAACTGGTTCTGATCATTGCTCTGTTTGGCGGTACAGCCGGAGAAATTACAGGGTTTACATAGACACCCCTGTCGAAAAGAGTTTTCCAGAAAATAAAGGCTTTTTCATTGTTCCCTATAACTAATGGCACAATAGGAGTCATAGTTTTTCCTGTATTAAAGCCCATATCTTTAAATCCTTTTGCCATTTTTCTGCCAATTGCCTGCAGCCTCTGAACGCGCTCGGGTTCCTGTTTTAGAATATCCAAAGCAGTAGATGCTGCCGCAATATTTGCCGGAGGCATACTGGCACTGAACATCAATGGTCTTGCGAAATGCTTAATATAATCAATTATTTTGGAATCTCCGGCAATAAATCCACCTATGGAACCAAATGATTTTGAAAAGGTGCACATCATAATATCTGCATAAGCAGAATTATTAAAATGCTCAGGAGTACCTCGGCCGGTTTCTCCTAAAACACCAATTGCATGGGCTTCATCCAGATAGATTGCTGCTTTATATTTATCTGCCAGTTTTCTCATTTTAGGAAGATCAACAATATCCCCTTCCATACTAAAAACACCATCTGTCACTATCAGTTTTGCTGCATCTTCCGGTATTGATTGAAGAATTTTTTCCAACTCTTCAAAATTATTATGCCTGTATCTATGAACATTTACAGACTTATTTATTCCAACAGTAAGAAAAATACCATCCATAATTGATGCATGATTATATTTATCCGTTATAACGTGATCACCCCGGCCTACAAGTGTCGAAATACCGCCAAGGTTTGTCTGATGCCCTGTAGTAAAACAGAGAGCTTCCTCTTTACCGACAAATTCTGCCAGCTTATTTTCCAGTTCTTCGTGAAGAGCAAGAGTACCATTCATGAATCTGGATCCGGAACAGCTTGTACCATATTCCTTTAAGGTCTTTATACTCGCTTCTATCATCCTTTGATCTCCGGCAAGACCAAGATAATTATTGGAACCAGCCATTAATAGTTCACGACCCTCAATAATAACCTTTGTACCGGCATTCTTACCTATTGGCTTAAAGAAAGGGTATATACCAGCAGCTCTGGCTTTCTCAGCTTCCTTGAAAGCGTAACATTTATCAAAAATCTTAAAATTACTGCTCATTTCTCCTGTTTCTCCCTTTTTTAATAACTTTTCTCACATCATTATCCATAATTGAAAATACAAGAGATGGAAACAGTCGTTTCATTATAAATGTGAATTTCCCCATCGCTCCTGGTATAATAATAAATTTCTTACTTTTAATCCCTTTAATCATAGCCTTAGCCACATTTTCTGCACTCATAAGTGTTACATTACCCGAAACTGCATATGTTTCTTCAGGCTTTGTTCTGTTTTCCTCTACCATTCCCGGAGTATCAGTATCAGGAGGACACAAAACTGAAACAGATATCCCCCTGGGTTTCAGTTCGCCTCTAAGAGCCTCCGAAAATCCCATTATACCAAATTTCGAGGCACTGTATGCAGTATACCCAAAGACACCTATAAACCCGCCAATAGACGATACATTTACTATATGACTGTCCCTTTTCATAGCAGGCACTAAGACAGATAAGATATTCCATGTCCCTGTAAGATTTGTTGATATTGTTTTTTCATATCGGTCATAAGGTATTTTCTCAAAATAATCAGGATGTGCCATGCCGGCACAGTTGACAAGTATATCCGGTACACCTATGTTTTTTATTTGATCAGACAGAACAGTTTGTACTTCATCATATTTTGTAATATCTAAAGAACAGATAGATATCCTGGCATCTATTTCGGACTCCATCTCTCTGCTTAAAACTACCTTGGCATCTTCCAGCTTTTTTTCATTCCTTGCTATGAGAAGTACAGAAGCACCGGCTTTGAGGAACTCATCCGCAGAAGCCAGACCAATACCACTTGAACCACCTATTATATATACAAGCTTATTATTAAAATTCTTCATATCTACAATGTTTTAATAAAACATCTCCTTCGTTTATGCTGTCTATGCTCGTAGTGTCTCCACATATCCTGGACAGCTTTGTTATCTTCAAGCTCTCCGGAAGTTTCGCAGAACTTAATACCGTTTTTAATAGCATTCTTATTTATTTCGTTCATCATAATTGATATAACACCATGACCGATATATTCCTTCTTGACACCTATCAGGTAAAAATCGAGTTTTTCCGGATGTTTAATTGCATAAAGCATATGAAAAACACCAAATGGGAATAACCGTCCTTTTGCCTTTCTGAGTGCCTTTGTAAATGAAGGGAAAGCAAGTCCTACAGCAACTACCTCATCCTTTTCATTTATTATAAACTTGGAATATTCCGGAATTAAGAAACCAAAATATTGTTCAGTGTAAAACTCCTTTTGTTTCTCTGTAAACGGGATAGCACCAAATATATCAGCATAAGCTTCTTCAATAATATTCCAGAATCCAGGTATATAAGGCTTATAAGCTTTTGCTTTTTTAGCATCAAGAAGACGCAGTTTAGAGCGCTTTAGAATTAAATTATTGACCCGGACAATTTTTTCAGGGATTTCATCCGGCACTTTAATCTCAAACTCCAGCCAGTCCACTTCTTTTTTATACCCCAATCTTTCTAAATGCCCGGGATAATATGGGTAATTATATATCATTGGATATGACCCCTGCTCTTCAAAGCCCTCAACAAGCATTCCTTCTTCATCCAAATCCGTAAAGCCCATGGGACCCTCAATGGATTCCAAACCATTTTCTCTTGCCCATACCTCTGCAGTATTTAAAAGGACCTTCGAGACTTCATTATCATCAATAAAATCTATCCATCCGAATCTGGCCTTTCTAACATTCCATTTCTCGATAAGTGTATTATTGATAATCGCAGCGATTCTACCTGCAATCTCTCCATCTTTATATGCTAGCCAATATTTTGATTTACAGTATTCAAATGCAGGATTGATATCGCTACTCAATGTTTTTATCTCATCTTTCAGAAAAGGCGGGGCCCAGTACTGATTGTCCTTATAAAGTTTAAATGGGAATTTAACAAATTTCTTCAAATCATCTTTTGTCAGGACTTCCTTTATTTCAATACTCATTTTCCCTCCAATTATTCAAAATCAAGACCATTTTTAAATTTTTATTATCTATTCAGTAAAACTAACCAGATAGGACTGTGGTTCATCAAGAATCAGTATTCTAAGTAAAGGTATCTTAAATCTGACTGTATTCTGGTCCAGTTTTACACCGCCCTTATGGGACACAACTTTACCATCCACATTAACATCAAGTAATAAAAACGACTCCTCTATACCGGTTCTACTCTCATCCCCCAGAACAAACTGCATCATATCGAGATAATCATTATCCGTCAGTCCTTTATTTGCCAGAGGACCAAAATTTTCCATCAAAGGTGAATTCATAGACGGGTTCGAAAGAAGAAGTCTCCCGATTGTAGTATAACTTAGTTCCAAAGAAAGTGTATAAACGTCTCCAATTTGAGAAAATCTGAAAATACCTTCTCCTTCTGAAGAGATATCACCATTAAATACATTTGTAACATTATTAAAGGAGAGTCTGCCCTTTAGTATCTCCCCTGAAGGAGATTCCAAACTCTGAAGAACAACATTTTTATCATCTTCAAAGTCTTTCGTTATCTTTCCTAAATCAAAAAAGCCATTTTTATTATTCGAAGACTCAGAATCCATGGGCATAAGCTCTGACAGCTGTTCAGCAACTTCTGTGAAATAGGAAGCAAGCGTTAATTCAAAAGTAACAGTCCCTGCTGCTGTTTTATCAATTTCAAGGGTTTGTTTCAAACTGCATCCCTGGAAAAACAAAATCATCACAAAAGCTGTAAGAAAAAACTCCAGTCTGAAATCATATTTTCTGCTATACAATTAAGTACTCCATAATTTTCCCCAACAGCAAACCCTGAAATAAAGTGACAGGTTAACCTTATTAACAGAAATAATCAATGCACTCCAATTCAGCTAGAGCCGGGATAAAAACATGCTGACAATATCCCCAGTCTCTAATCTGCATGGCGTATTCTTTAATCCTGTTATCCCGGCAGCTTTGATAAGATCGTTTTCTGTAAATCCATAATCTGATAACCTTGCAACACCAAAATCTTTTATCCAGGTATT
>DAOWMA010000094.1 GCA_030643345.1 Spirochaetaceae bacterium | reverse complement strand
GATTTCCAGGCATCAGCCTGTAGTAAGGGTGTATACAGAAAGTGAAGCAGATTCAACATTACAAATTATACTAACTTTTAATAATAATGACCTTGCTGTAGATTTTGTTCTTAATCAGGATGGCAGTATTATTAAATATGAACAGTATCAATCTGACAGGAGTATCACCGATTATGCAGCATTTTCTGCATTTATTGATGAAACAGCTTTGAATATTGCACCTGAATTAACTATGGTACAACCAGTATATATAAATACAGGGGAAGCGCTCTATACAAGGGAACTTCTTGAGAAACTACGATATCTGGAGTCAATTTCCCGGGGGAATGAAATTCCCTTATGGGCTCTGGGAGGAAGACAATTCTTTATGAATGAAGATCCTGTATTTGGATTGTCTGTTTTCCCTCTTATTTTTGATTATACATCATATAAAACAAGGAACAGAGGTATTATCTATTCTTTCCTGATTGATTATTACAATAGCAGTTATTTATTACCAGGAATTGGGATTCGTTTTAAAAATTCAGCAAAGCTGTATGCTCAGACATCACTGGTATTTTATGCCGGGGCGAAATTTTCTTCCGATTCCGGAGCTGCTTTTACAACCCTGGGCAGAGTTACTACAGAGATTGGTTATAATATATCTCCGCAATTTTCAATTAATGCCCTGGCAGGAATATATATGCCCCCGATTGTTTTCTTATTTTCTATTGTCCCGGAGGAGATGATGATGGATTTAATGGGTTATATCCAGATATTTTCCCTGGGTGTTTCCTATCGTTTTTAGATACAGCAGATTAAAATTTATGGATGGAATTAACAGAAAAAATTCTGCTTCCTGGTATGAAACTGCCAGCAAATAGTTAAAAGTGTATGGATTTAGTGAAAAACACTCTTGAAGTTTATATTATAACACCCTATCATGCAGCCAGTCACTAACCGACAAACCTTAATTTGTGATTGGTTTATTAAAGAGGTACATATGAACAGTTATTATAAAGAGCCCCATTCGTTCCAGATCCCTGTAATGGGAACTGGTTTCACTATAGATACGCCCTTAAAAGTGGCAAAGTATGGAATATCATCTGTAATTTCGTTAGTTGATGATACTTTAATTGAGCAGATGCGTAAATTTCATTCAGAAAAGAACAATCTCCCCTATTCACCGATAAAAAGAGGTATGGAGGATTGGAGGGCCCGTCGAATTACATCATATCTTGACCTTCTTGATGATTTAGTAAAGAAGGATGTTTCAAAGTTGATGGATAGTTCCTTTGAAGAGGGAAGTGATATTACCAGGTATTTTGAGCTTCTGCCGGAAAGCAATTTAAAACAGGAATATCTTAAAATGAAAAATTTTTCTCCCGGAGAGGAGAAAGATATGTTAAAAAAATATCTCAAATCTCAGGTGGTAACGGGATCTATTGATGTAAATATTATGACTAAGCTTGATATGGTTCCATTTCTTAATGGAAAAAAGCTTGATGAGAAATATTCCGACGCCGGATCTGCATTAAGGGGATTTGCAAATAGTAAGTTAAGTTCCTCCATGATTTTTTCTGCAGGTTTAAATCCAAGGCTTTTTAATGCTATTAATCACTACAAAGATTTTCTGCCTGATGCTTTTGGGAAATTGAAGAAGCGTATTGTAATTAAAGTTAGTGACTTTCGTTCTGCCAGTATACAGGGGAGGGCTCTTGCAAGGAAAGGGCTCTGGGTGTCGGAATTCCGAATAGAATCCGGATTAAACTGTGGCGGTCATGCTTTTGCTTCCAAAGGTGTTTTACTCGGGCCTGTACTTGAAGAGTTTCGTAAGGGAAAGGAAAAATTGATGGAAATTCTTGGATCTGCTTTTCTTAAATCAGGAGGGGACGAAAGAGTTGTTGCAGATGGTCTTAATATAACTGTTCAGGGTGGCATTGGTACAGCAGAGGAGGATAAGTTTTTAAGAGAGCAATATAAGCTTGATGGAACCGGATGGGCTACTCCATTTATGCTTGTTCCGGAGGTTATAAATATAAATGACGAACATCTGAAGAAACTTGCAGAAGCAGAAAAATCAGATGTATACTTAAGTGATGCGTCTCCATTGAATGTGCTGTTTTGGAATATTGGTAATTCTGCTGCTGAATTAGCGAGAAAATATAGAATTTCCAAAGGGCGACCCGGCTCACCATGTGTAAATAAGCATGCAGCCTTTAATACTGAGTTCACAAAGATTCCCCAGTGTACAGCAAGTATACCATATCAAAAGACGAAACTGGCAGCTCTTGCTAAAGAGAATTTGCCAAGGGCCCTTTTTGAAAGGCAGAAACAGTTTATTTTGGATAAAGCCTGTATCTGTCATGACCTGGCAGGAGCTGCAACTAAAACACTAGGCATTGATAAGAAAGCACTAACAGCACTAACACCCGGTCCAAATATTGTAAATTTTTCGAAAATCAGCAGCTTAAAAGAGATGGTGGATCATATCTATGGAAGAATTAATCTAATCACATCCGAAAAGAGAGATCATATGTTTCTCAAAGAACTTGAATTGTATATTGAGCAATTTAAAGCTAAATTTGATGACATATCTATTGGTTTTGTTGTGAATGAAGGTAAAAAACAGCTTGTTGAGTTTGGATCTAATCTTCTTGAGGGGATTGCATATTATAAGGAATTATCAGAAAGACTGGTTAAAGGGAAGAAAGGGAGTTTTATATTAACTCTCGAATCCCTGAAGCTTGAAGTGATTGCTATAAACAAAAAAGTAGAAGTTCTCAAATAAAAAACAACTTTTGTAATAGGAGGCAGCCTGTGAAGGCTGCCTTTTTTATGCATAAATTAATTTGGAAGACAGGGTAATTCAGGGTAAAATAAGTTTACTTTGCAAAATAATGTAAACCCTGTAGAATGATGGTATCAAATTCTGCAGAATAAGAGAGAGGTTTATGATAGAGTTTTCCAGTAGTGATATTGTTGTCAGTCTTTCGGCAGTAATTGTTTCGGTTGAGAATAATCGACCCCGTATCCTTATTCTTCCTTCGGATGATAATAAGGAATATGCTTCCCTTCCCAGTGGTCCCTACTCTCCGGAAAGTCACAGGACACTGGAATTGGGTTTGAAAGCCTGGGTGAAGTCCCGCACAGGCTTTGATCTGGGATATGTAGAACAACTCTATACTTTTGGAAATCTATTTCGTAGTCAGATTCTTGAAGAAAAGGGGCTGCGGCTTCTGACAATCAGCTATCTGGCACTAATCCATCCTTCGGAAATTTCTGAAGATTACAATGCCTGCTGGCAGAACTACTATAATTTCTTCCCCTGGGAGGACCATCGGAAAGGAAGGGCAGCTTCTGCCGATAAGCTTCTGGAAGAATTGTATGACTGGGCTGATGAAGCTTCAGACAGGGTCCGGAGACTGGAAAGACTGGAGCGAATTCAATTTGCTTTCGGCGGGGGGAGATGGGACCCTGACAGACTTCTCTATCGTTATGAACTTCTCTATGAAGCAGCTCTTATTGCTGAAGCAGTACGTGATTGGAATGCCTGGCCCGAAGAGGAAAGGGTGAGGCTTCCGATCAACAGGGATAATCCCGGGAGTTTATGCTGTAAAGTGGAATCAGGAATACCTCTGATGTATGATGACCGGAGAATTCTTGCTTCTGCAATAGGAAGACTACGAGGGAAATTGAGGTATAGACCGTTGGTATTTGAGCTGCTTCCGGAAAAGTTTACCCTCCTGCAAATTCAGAATGTTATGGAAGCTATAGATGGAGTTTCGCTTCATAAGCAGAACTTTCGCAGGCTGCTCCTTGCAGAGGGACTAATAAAGGAAACTGGTGAGATGGATAGAACCAGCCTGGGTCGCCCGGCATCTCTGTTCCGGTTCAGGAAGAGTATCTATATGGAGCGACCACAGGTCCGGATGGGGCAAGGCAACAACTGATCCTCTGATATCGTTATTATTTTATTGAAATAGGGATAGATCTCTCTTGACTTATACTCTGTTTGAGTATAAATTATACTCAAACAGAGTATAAATAGGAGATGCCCATGCCTGTTATTGAATATACCCACCGTATCAATCAACTGAAAAAAGAAAAGAACGCTGTTATTTTGGCCCATAATTATATGACACCCCAGATTTTTCATGGTATTGCAGATATAACCGGCGATTCCCTTGGTCTCGCCAGGGAGGCTGTTAATACCGAGGCTGATATAATTATTGTCTGTGGTGTGCATTTCATGGCTGAAACAGCAAAGCTTCTTAATCCGGATAAAACAGTAATTATCCCTGATCCTGCTGCCGGTTGTTCCCTTGCTGAGTCTATAACTCCGGAAGATGTACGGGCCCTTAGGGTAAAATATCCCGGTGTTCCGGTTGTCACATACGTAAATACTTCAGCCGGTGTGAAAGCGGAATGTGACATTTGCTGTACCTCCGGTAATGCTCTGAAGATTGTTGAATCCCTGGAGAGTGACAGAGTTATTTTTCTTCCTGACCGTTATCTGGCTTCCTATGTGGCTTCCCGGACAGAGAAGGAGATAATTACCTGGCCCGGCAGCTGCGAAGTTCATGAGAAATTCACTCCCGGAGAGATCGGCAGGTTTAGGGATGCCGTTCCGGGACTTACAGTTATCGCTCACCCTGAATGTCCTCCGGATGTACTTGATGCTTCTGATTATACCGGTTCTACAGCTCAGATGATCGATTTTATAGGGAACGCAGATCTGCATTCCCTGCAAAAACCGGAAAGCATTCTTCTGGCGACTGAATGCTCAATGAGTGATAACCTTAGTTCAATTTTTCCTGATGTGAATTTTATTCGTCCCTGCAATATTTGTCCTCATATGAAGTTGATTACCCTGCAGAAGGTGCTTAAATCTCTGGAAGATCTAACGCCGGTTGTTGAGATACCAAATGATGTGGCCGGAAGAGCACGTTCTGCCGTAGAGCAGATGCTTTCTGTAAAAGGTAGTAACCATGAAATATATTAGAGATTATCAGGTAATTGTTGTCGGTGCAGGAGCAGCAGGGTTAACTGCAGCTCTTCACCTTGCTCCCTTAAAGACACTTGTTATTAATAAGGTGAAGAATGAAACAGGTGGCAGTTCTCCCTATGCTCAGGGTGGAATTGCAGCAGCAGCTGCGGAAGGTGACAGTCCTGAACTTCATTATCAGGATACATTGACTGCAGGGGATGGTTTATGTAATCGGGAGATGGTTACTATCCTTACTGAAGAAGCCGTTCATGCCATTAATTTTCTTCTTGATAATAAGATGCCCTTTGATCGGGATGATAAAGGCAGCATCCTTTATAACCGGGAAGGTTCTCATTGTCGGGCCAGGATTCTACGCTCACAGGGTGACAGCACAGGGGCAGCTCTGATGGATACTCTTAAGAAGGCAGCAGATGAGGCTGAACACATTACCTGTCGGGAAGGATCTATGGCCTGGGAACTGCGCGTAAGGGATAAAAGAACTACTGGCCTTTTTGCCTGGGATGATGATGAAGGCTGGATTTACTTCGAATGCGATAAAATTATTCTGGCTGCAGGGGGTGCAGGGCAGGTGTTTTCATACACTACAAATCCTTCGGAATCAACAGGTGATACCATTGCTCTGGCTGGAAGAGCTGGTGTCCCTTTAAATATGATGGAGATGATTCAGTTTCATCCCACAGCCCTTGATGGAGACAAAATCAATGGCAGAATCCCTCTTGTAACGGAAGCTCTGAGAGGAGCCGGAGCACTACTGATCGATGAAACCGGAAGACGGATCATGGAAGGAGTTCACCCTCTTAAGGAACTGGCTCCAAGGGATGTGGTTGCAAGGGTTATATGGAATACAGTCAATCGCGGCGGTCGTGTTTTCCTTGACGGGAGTAATGTTCCCGACGTGGAAAAGCACTTCCCGACAGTCTCTGCCTCCTGCAGAGAAAACGGTATCGATATTCGAAAGGACCCAATCCCGGTTACCCCCGCTGCCCATTATCTGATGGGTGGTGTTCTTACGGATGCAAAGGGAAGAACAAACATACAGGGGCTCTGGTGTGTGGGTGAAACTGCCGGAACAGGACTTCACGGTGCTAACCGGCTGGCCAGCAATTCCCTTTTGGAATGTCTGGTATTCGGAATAAGGACTGCAGGAGATGTACCGAAAACATCATTCAAACCTATTGAGGATGTTGAAATTGCACAACCCATGGTCCTTTCCCTTTCTCAAAGCGTGATGGAGAGTATCAAACGGGAACTGCAGGAACTTATGTTTACAGGTTTTGGACCGATAAGGACCCGGGCTGGAATGGAAGATGCTGAATTGAAGCTGAAGTCTCTGAAAGAGAAAGCCTACAGTTTTGGAAGAGTGTCTGTCTCCGTACTTAACAGAACAAGTGTGAGAAAGATTCTCGAACTTGAAAATCTTCTCTATGTTGCCCGGGAGATTGCACGGGCTGCAATGGACAATCCGGTGAGCAGAGGGGCCCACTTTCTGATTGAAGAAAATAGGAAAAGAATAACCGCCTGATTTAAGGAGATAATAAAAGAGATGGAACAGCTGCATCCTCTTCAGTATGAAGAACTTATAAAAAATGAAATCCATGCCGACATCGGCTTTGCCGGAGATCTTACAAGCACTTTTTTTATCCCCGCCGATAGAAATGCAACAGCATCAATTGCTTCACGTCAGGAAGGTGTTCTTTCCGGAATCGATATCGCCCTTTTTGCCTTCAGGGTTGTTTCTTCTGAAATTGTTTTTGAGAAATACATGGAAGATGGATCTTCTGTTAAAGCAGGTGACAGAGCAGCTACAATCAGCGGTCCTGCAAGGGCCATACTTACAGCGGAGAGAACAGCTCTCAACGTTCTGACCCATATGTGTGGTATCGCAACAATGACCAGCAGAATGGTTAAAGCTGTGGAAGGGACCAGAGCACGTATTACCGATACACGAAAAACAATTCCCGGATTACGGGCCCTTCAGAAATACGCTGTCCGCTGTGGTGGGGGTGTTAATCACAGATTTGGTCTGGATGGAGCTGTGATGATCAAGGACAATCATCTGGCAGGTTTTGCAGGCTGGGAAGAAGGGATTCCTGCACTAAAGAAGAAGCTGGGTCATACAGTGAAAGTTGAAGTGGAAGTTGACACCCTGGAACAGCTGAAAAGACTGATCGGTCTGCCGGTTGACATTGTCCTCCTGGATAATATGACTCCCGCTCAATTAAGAGAGGCAGTTCAACTGGTTGCCGGTCGGATGATAACAGAGGCTTCCGGTAATGTTTCCCTGGAAACTGTCCGGGAAATCGCTGAATCAGGAGTAGATATTATTTCTTCAGGTGCACTGACTCACAGTGTGGAGGCTCTTGATCTGGGATTGGATTTTCATCCTTGACAGGAAAGGTCAATGCATGGGATGCTCTATTAAATAACATTGGATTCATTGAAAGGGAAGTGCG
>DAOWMA010000065.1 GCA_030643345.1 Spirochaetaceae bacterium | reverse complement strand
CTGTGGGAAAAGTCTTTCGCAGTTCAGCAAGATTTGCTGCAGTACAACGCTTCATTAGTAAATACCAGTCCAGTACGGAAGCACGGGAATCAGCGTATGTTGTTCCATACTCTATTAAGGTTCTCTTTGCAATGATTCTCAAAACTACTCCCTGATATAAATGTCGCATATTGCGACATCTTTGTCAAGAAGGATGTAAGTTTATGAACAGAAAATCAGTCTTTGTATATGTGACATAACGTTGACATCTATCAATAACTGTAGACAATTTGTCACATTGATAGTCAAAGAGATATTGCTAAGGGTGGCAGGATCTCGGACCAATGGTCATCAAACTATAGAGTCAGGAGATAATATGGAATATTTTTATTGTAAAGGTCAAATGGCCAAAAGCACTGCTCCATTTAGTGCAGATCGAAATGGTTACCATATTTCATGGAAGTCAATTTCTGCATGGGTATGCACACAATGCGGGGAAGCTCTCTTTGAGGAAAATGAAGTGGATCATATTCAGAGAGCATTACAGCAAATTGATCAGGAAACAATAGCATTAAAATCAAATATTGCTTAGCCCTTATTCCTGTGCAGCCATCTTTGTAGCCAATTCACCTTACAATTAATGACAATTAACGATTTTTGCCTTGGTCAACCAGGCATACCGTTTTTTTATTGTCCGGAAATTTTAGCGGCGTCAGGTACGAATACTTTCTTCAGGATTGTATTTTAAAAATGACTGAAATTCCCTGATAAAAAGCAGAGGTACAATAATAATCAGAATCATTGAAAAACCGCTGAAGATAATAATCCGTAATGGGATAAATTCCCCAAGTACTCATCCCAGAGCCATGGCAAAGGGTGTCAGACCACCGGACATGGCACCAAGCAGTCCTCCCACCTTACCCCGCATATCCTGTGGTATTGTCAGCTGAAGAATAGTGTCTATGTTTATGTTTACAATAGCATTGCTGAAACCGCCTGTAAATATCAGCAATGACATAAGTGTAAAACTTTCTGTTAAAGGAAAAAGTATCCAGAATATGGCCATGCTCAGGACACCTGAAGCAAACACTGTAAATCTGTTTTTGTGAGTAACTTTTATAAATGAGGAAACTACCATTCCTAAAACCATACCACCGGTTAGAAAGGCCATTACAATTCCATATTTGCCAGGTCCAAGTTCCGGCGAACTTTGAAATAACGGCAGGATAAGAATAAAGGACATGCTTGCAAAGAAATTAATTGCACAGGCGCCTATAAAAAGATGCCGGACTCCTGTTGCAGTGCGTACATAGGTGACCCCTTCCTTCATGTCATGCCAAAAATGAGTGTTTTCATTTCTGTGTATTATTTTCGGAACTGATATGAACAATTCAGTAAAAGCTGACACCAGATAGGAAAGCCCATTTATTAAAAATATCAGCGGAGCACCGAGGACGGCATACATGAATCCTCCTGCCCCGTTTCCAAGGAGTTCACTTCCGGAACGGATAATCGCAAAAGCAGAATTAGCCCGTATAAGGTCGTCTTTGTCAACCATGTCCGGCAATACAGAACCAGCTGCAGGATGAAAAAAAGCAGCGCATATACCCAGAATTATTCCAGCGGAGAATACCATCCATATTTCCAGAATTCCAACAATAGCAGCCAGACCTACTGCAGTAATAAAGACTCCTCTTATCAGATCCATGATGATAATAAAGGCTTTCCTGTTTCCCCTGTCCACCCAGACACCTGCAAATGGAGAAAGCAGCACTCTGGGAAGAGTTGAAGCAGCCATTAATGTACCCATGAGCGCTGTCGAACCGGTTACAGCAAGAACCCAGAACCCGAGAGCTATCTCATAGGCAACATCCCCCAAAGAAGAAACCATATGACCCTGCCAAAGGAGAATCAGATTTTTATTAAAGAATTTAATTTTCTTATTTCCCATAGTTTTTACATAGTAACAATAGCAGGATTAAGATACAAAAAATCTGCATGCCTGTTATTTGTTGATACTTTGTAAAGGTACTGGTTCTCTTCAATAATAAGTGTTAGACGCTCTTCAGGGATATCCTTTGTAAAAAGGATTTCATCAACAAGAAAAACACCCTGACTGTCCAAATGTCTCAGAATAAGTCCATATTCCTCGTTAGGGGTCTTATCTGTTGATAGTGATCTCCCATCCATTGTGAATACAGGGTTTCCATTGAAAAAGAGGAAACCATCATCATTGGAATCGTAAAAACCCCTGTCAGTGCGTACAGTGGATTCAATGCTCCTGGACGGAACAGCTAATACATTGCTGCCGCATCTGACAAGCTGGAATGTAGATAGTGTAAAACCACCGGGAATGGAAATGGAAAAAGACGTTCCTTCTCCCTTACTTGTAGTTATCTTTATCTCCCCATTTTCAAACTGGCCTATTTTCTGATTAACAATATCCAGTCCAATCCCGCGACCGGAAATTGTATCCGGATTATCTCTGGTACTAATTCCAGGGTGTGTAAGAATGGAAAGGAGATCATAATCCTTGCCGTCATTCTTTATCAATCCTTTAAATTCTGCTATTTCACGAATTTTATCAGTATCAATTCCGGCCCCATCGTCAGAAACTGTTATATTTAATTTATCATCAACCCTTTCGGCAGAAATCTTAATAATCCCGGAACGGGCTTTCCCCAGAGAAACTCTCTCCGATGGACTCTCAATTCCATGATCAAGAGCATTTCTAATAATATGCAGTATAATTTCTGATATTATTTCACCAGCCCTCCGTTCTACTTTAATATCACAACCTTCCAATTCAAGAGATGCTTCCTTACCAAGATCTTTAGCAAGGTCCCTGATATATCTCCCCATATCACGGAAAGAGTCTTCCAATGTTGTCAAGCTAACATCTTTTATCAGCTGCTCAAGCCCTGAAGATAACTCTGAAAGACCGTCTATCTGTAACTTCAGATTATCATCGATTCTTGCACCTGATGATTTATTCATTCTCTTTAATCTGTAAATTTGTATTTTCATTTCATCCACATAATTTGCAAGCTGATCAAGCTTTTGTACAGAAATTTTTACAGGGAGTTCACTTGAATTAAGAACTTTATTTACTGGTCTGATATCCATCTCATCCAGGAAGGATTCATATAAAAGTGATACAAGTTTAATACTCTCTACCTGATCTACATTTACCGAATCATAGATCTCATTTTCTTTAATACTGCAGGTGAAATAGATACTCATTCGACCATAAAGATCATCCTCCTCCTTTCCAAAAGAAGGAATTGTTCTTATTACATTTACCTTCTGTTCAAGGTTACTGATTAACAGATACGCCTTGGGATATTTCAAAGGTGTGGAATTCTCCAACTCAAAAATCAGACGATAAAATTTTTCACCTCTTTCCTTTGCTTCAATGAGTAGATTTTTTTCAAATTCAGACAAAGAGGGGGTACCTTCGAGTAAAATTCCCTGACGTGTATTTTGACCAATTTTTATTTTATCCTTATTATCACCACGTTCAAGCTTCAAATAATCAAGTATCTCTTTAATACGATCGATAGAAAGTAATAAATTATCAATAACAGTCGAATCGATAAGTTTTACACTATTTCTAAAACTATCAAATATCGATTCCATATCATGTGTAATATTTATTATATCTGTCTGTTTAAGAAAAGATGCTTCTGACTTCAGGCTATGGGCATTACGAAATGCACTGTCTAAAAGCTCCTTGTCATCCGGATGCTTTTCAAGTTTCAGAAGAATACTACCAAGCTCTGCAGTAAAATTTTCTCCATCACTTAGGAAAGTATTAAAAAGTTTATTTTGATCCATATATTATCTACCCTTAATCAACGAAATAATTAATTCTACCTCTCCCACTGATGAGCCTACCCTGGACGCAATTACAGCACTTGTGAAACCATTATTATAAAGTTCAATTATTCTATCTTTTTTGCTTGTTTTCACTACAGGTGTTGACAAAGAACTATCAACTGAAGGTCGATTATTATTAATTCTGCCAAGCTGATCATACACTAAAGATTCAGATTTTTTTCTTTCCAATTCTTTCCCAAGTATTTTAATCCTCTTATCAGCATCATTTATAAGCCTGGTTAAGGTGCTTACTTTTTCTTCCAGAATATTAATATTTCGATCGGTTGTAAGATTAAACTCAAGTATTAACTCATCAATTTCATTCTTT
Source organism: Spirochaetaceae bacterium (assembly GCA_030643345.1). Classification (GTDB taxonomy): domain Bacteria; phylum Spirochaetota; class Spirochaetia; order B11-G9; family B11-G9; genus JAJRQE01. The sequence goes on along the minus strand of DAOWMA010000065.1, from coordinate 4,296 downwards.
AACTGATCAATAACATTTGATTTCTGTAGTTTTTTTAATTTACCAAAGATATTAGCAAGAGCAAATATTACAATAATTAAAACTACCAGGGAAACAATAATTGCTGTATACTGCATCTATCTAACCTGATATATCTATATTTTTCCCGAGATCGGGATCTGTAAAAATACTCATTTTCTTTTTATTACCAGGTTTTTCATTTTCTGTTTCATTATCACTACCCGACTCCCCGGAACTGGATTTTTCCTGATCGTTACGAATTTTCTGATTATCCTCGTTAGTCTCACCTGTTTTATTTACACTCTCATCCTGATGTTTTTTTTCCTTTATCAACTCATTTGCCTGAGCTGCCTGCTGGGCTGTCAGTCCCTCCTTAAGAAGAGCCTGTTCCTTACCCACCTGATTAATGTGAGCAAATAACGTCTGTAAATCAATTGGCTGAATAGGCATTATTTCTTTTTAGAATAATCCTCCTCAAGTTCCTGATACTTTGTTATTTTAATAAGTCCATTCTCTTTAATAAACGTAACAGCTTTAAACTCATTTGTTACCTCCAGAAAGGCTTCCTTTATATGCATTTTAACTCCAGGGAAAACCTTAAAAGATGATGAAATACGACCTTTAACTGATAACGAAGAAAGATAAGCTTCTATTTCTTCTGTTTCGTCAACAACAGCAGTCTTTTGTTTCTCTATTTCAGACTGTTTTTCCATAAGCTGGTTCAGGTAAGTTTTTTTCTCATCAGAAAGCTTCTTCTTCAGCTTAACAAGATTTTTGATGGTATTTATATTAAGCTCTACTTCATCAAGTTCTTTGGTTAAAGTTTCCATATTCTCAGCAAGTTTCACCAGCCGTTTTTTACTCTTTGGATCATATCCAACTTCCAGTACAGTCTCAGAACCTGCAACAGAGCCTAAAGATTTTGCATGGATCTCTTCTGCTGCTCTTAATACCCCTCCGACAATAGTAGCACGTTTACCCTGACATATTATTTTCTTGTTTGCTTCTACCCTGCAATTGATTATACCATCACTTGCCACAACTATTTCACCAGCCTCAACAATGGCATTTTCAAGGAATTTTGCCCACACACTTTTCCCGGCCCTTACAAATCCGCCATTTTTCCCATTTACACCCTGGTGTACAATTATTTCACCTTCCGCATCCAGTTCAGCTTTACCAACATTACCTATAACTTCGATATTACCGGCAGCCTTCACTTTAAAACCATCAGCAACACTCCCTTTAACAAGAACTGTACCCAGAAAAGTTACATTACCACCCGTCTTTAAGTTAACATCACCAGGAACTACGTAGATAGGCTCAACATTAAGCTTACCTGAAAGAATCATTATCTGACCATTGATTTCCGCAACAGCAGTCTTTTCGTCATCGGACAGTTTAACATTTTTTCCGACTTCAAAAACAATATCTTTACCATCCTTTGCAGGGAGAAGCCTGCCGGTAACAGTCCTGCCGGACTGACCCTCTTCCAGAGAGATTTTCCTGGCAAGGGCCTGTCCTTCAACAACATTCTTTATAAGATTCTGCTCTTTGAAGTCAACCTTACCATTTTTCTCTTTAAGTTTTATTTCTGATCTGTTTATATCAAAATTATATATAATAGTTGCATCATTTCCATTAACAGCTTTTGTCCCTTCAGCAATAAGTATCGATGTATCATAAACAGGATGTTTTTCCAATTCTCTTATACGATCTTCATCTATTCCATGAATAATATTATTATTGGTAAGAAAATTTAGTACAGTATCAAAATCAACATCTGTTCCACCTTTACCAGGCATTTTTACTGAAACAAAAGCCTTCATTTCAAAATCTGTTATTTCAACAGAAATAATAGCATCTGATGCCGGATTATATATAAACTCTCCAACTTTAACAGAACTGCCATTAGCAATTTTTATAACCTCGGATACCAAACGCTGATCAATATCTTTTACATTACGGGAATTTAATTTTGCAGCAGCCTGTTTTTCTGTAGCTTTCCTGCCTTTACCCAGTGGCGGGAATACTGCTAAAAATGCTCCTTCAGAAGTAAGGCGTACAATAATCTCACTGTCCTTATCTACAGATTTTTCTTCTACCCCTGAAAGATTAATATCAAAATCTTCATCCGGATTATCATCAACCCTGGATATTACCGGATATGCAATTATCACACATTTACGCATCCCTAATCCAAAAGAACCTTTTTTCCCGGGATCTCTAATCTCATATTCAAGTTTTTTAACAGACACACCCACCTCTATTGCCGCCTGCCTTAAAGCATCATCAAGGTCCACTCCCTCAACCTGAATCCATTTTTTAATCCTGTCTTCCTCTGCCTGAGAACGCATATAATCTCTTATATTTCCAATATTTACCAATGGGTAACTCCTGTTAGAAAATACCCTTTTTTATATTTGTCAGCTTTGCCCTTAACCTCATAATTGCTTTAGTATGAAGCTGACTAATTCTTGATTCGGTCACTTCCAGTATTTTCCCTATTTCCTTCAACGTAAGATCTTCATAATAATAGAGGACAAGGACCTTCTTCTCTTTTTCAGGAAGTTCAGTTATCGCCTGAATTATTACTCTTTTTATTTCATCTTTTTCAACAATAATATCAGGATTCAAACTGGAAGGAGATTCTATACTGTCTACAATTGAAACCTTGTCATTATCATCACCTGTGTACCATACATCGTTAAGAGACAGAATTGAAGTCCCGCTGATCTTCATCATAGTCTTCTGAAATTCTTTTGTGGTCATCCTCATCTCATCAGCAATTTCCTGATCACTTGCAGCCCTTCCCAGGGATGATTCAAGTCGGTGTATAGTATCCTCAATTTCTCTGGTTTTCTGCCTTACAGATCTTGGGACCCAGTCGATAGAGCGCAGTTCATCAAAAATAGCACCTCTTATCCTTGTAACAGCATAAGTTTTAAACTTAACATGTTTATCAGGATCAAACTTCTTAATTGCATCAAATAAACCGAAAACACCAAACCCAACAAGATCATCAAATTCAACGTTATGAGGCATACCCATTGCAACTTTTCCTGCAACATACTTTACAAGGGGAGCATATTGCCTGACAAACAGGTCCCTGATTTTGGGATCTCTGTTTTGTTTAAAAAGCGTCCAGAGTTCTTCTTCGGATTTATCCTGTAAAAGTTTATCAGCCATCATTATCCTTCCTGATCCTTTTTAACCATGGTTCTAACAGCCCTTACTACAAGTTCGGGGTCCTGCTCTTCACCCATTATATCTAAAGTAACTGCTCCAGCCTTAGTAGCCCCACCCATTACATCATCCACTTCATTTTCAAAGGAATTTGAAAACACCCCCATATCCGGGAGCACATCAATATTTCCGGGAACCTGATCATTGTCTGTAACTTCATCAATCAGTTGATTTCCTTCTTCGGATTCTCCTGTAAAACCAGTTCCGTTATTTTTCATTATCGAAGCTGCAATATTCTCATCTCCATCATCAATGGAAATATCTATCTTCGCTCCGGTCGAAGATGCAATATCAGAGTCTCCGGATTCATTTTGAATTCCTTCTGCCACTTTTAAATCATTCGAATTCTCCAGAGCAGGTTCTGCCTGTAATTCATACAATTCAGGCAGATATCTGCGAAACAAAACAGATGCTCCAAAGCCTGCAGCTCCAAAGAGAACTGCTCCTGCCAATGCCCGAATCAACAAAATACCAAAACTTACACGTCCAAAAAAACCGAAGATTACAGAAAGCGTAAATGCAAGAGTTGCGCTTATAACAATAATCTTCCAGTCTTTCATCATATAAAACTCCGCCTATAGATTACGACAATAGATAAAAGCCGTCAAGTTAAGTTTATTGTAATCTCTTTTACCTTCCTACAAGACGACTGAGGAATTTCTTCAGCCCTCCACCCTCTTTATATTCCACTTTTTCAAGTCGGCTTACAATATGCTTAATACAAATAGAAGCTTTACTATTAGGGTCAATAATAATAAATGGTTTTTGTTTAAGTATTGCCTGGGAAACCTGAATATCATCGTATACGTATCCGAGATAATCCACTTTCAAATTTAGAAACTGACTTGCTATATTAATAACCCGCTCTGAAACTTTTTTCCCCTCAGTAACACTTTTTACTCTGTTTACAATCAATTTTATACCAAGATTCATATTGTCTATTTCTGTAGCAATTATTTTTATAATTCCATATGCATCAGTAATTGCAGTGGGTTCAGGCGTGGTTACAATAATTACATCATCAGCTGCAGCAATAAAATCAAGAACATT
>DAOWMA010000252.1 GCA_030643345.1 Spirochaetaceae bacterium | reverse complement strand
GGGTTAGATTTTATGATGAGGCATTACTTTTTTTGGGTTAGATTTACGATGAGTCAACGCGCAACGTTGACCATAAAAACATGCTGCGTTATTATAACTCATGGATCAGAGAAACAGACTACAAAAAGCATATCAGGCAGGGGCTGTTCCTGCAAAGGAAAACAGTAAGGCAGAAGGTTTTCGTAAAGATACGATGCCTCTCATCTCTACGGATATAGAAACACCTCTTAGAGGTTTTCTAAAGGTCGGGACTATTGGAGGTTATCGGAAAGCAGCTAAATTCCTTCTTCTTCTGGGAAAAAGAGAAGCAGTGAGTGTATTAAAGCACTTTTCCGACATGGAAATAGAGGAAATAACCAAAGAAATTGCCAGTATTAAGCAGGTAAATAAAGAAGAAGCTGCAAAAATACTGAATGAGTTCGGCTCCGGCAATGGACGTCTGTCTGCATCCCCCACTGGTGGAATTGAAGTTGCCAAAAATATGCTTACCTCAGCTTTTGGAGATGAAAAAGGGAGTGCAATTTTTAAAAAAGTTATTCCCTTTAACGGGGGAAAACCATTTGCCTTCCTGGAAGATCTTGAGTTCCAGCAGCTTACCATGATCCTTAGAAAAGAACCGGTCCATGTCTTAACTGTAATTTTATCATTTCTGGATGCGGGAAAGGCCTCAAAAATTCTTGAAAGTCTTTCTCCTGATATCCAAACTGCTTTAGTTACCCGAATGGCCGGTATGCAGAAAGTGGCACCGGAAGTAATTATGTCCATGGAAGAAGTTTTAATAGAGAGGATAAGAACACAGGGAAAGGTAATAACTGAAGAAGTTGACGGACAATCTGTTCTTGCAGAAATTTTAAAAAATATGGCTCTTTCCGATGAAGGTCGTATATTGGATGATCTGGCAGATACCGATAAAATACTGTCAGAGTCAGTAAGAGAAAAGCTTTTTACGGTAGATACAATACTTTTTGTTAAAGATACAGATCTGGAAAAAGTTCTCCGTGATTTTTCAGATACCGAGATAGCCATACTCTTAAAGGGCCGAAATGAGGATCTGCGTAAGAAGATTATTTTCAATGTGTCCAGAAGGCGGGTAGAGTTTATTAAATATGAAGAAGATGCAACAGGGCCTATGCATAAGTCTGATGTGGATAATGCCATGAAGGAGTTCCTTGATTATCTGAAAAATCAGGAAATTCAGGGGAATATAGTTCTCTCCAGAGAAAAAGAGGAGTATATTTAGGAGTAATGATAAAAAAGGGAAAGATGTCTATTCCTGAAAATATAGACTTTTACTTTTTTATCATTTAGCGGCAGAGACTTTCCGGAACCTGATTGTTTTTACTCACCTGGTCGCAACTCCGTTACTGCTTGGTTATGCATACTGAACTGTCCGGTCATGCAATCATAGGAAAGTGCTCGAAAGCTGGTTAAAGGAGGATTTCTTGTATTCAACAGGTATAGCATATCTTTTATGGCTTATTTCGGGTGTAGGTGCACTTGGGTTCCATCGTTTTTATCTTGGGAAATTTGGTACTGGTCTGCTATTTATGGTCACTGGTGGTCTGGGTGGTATTGGATCGTTCTATGACCTTCTTACTCTTCCTATGCAGGTTCGGGAAGCCAATCTCAGACTTGCTTACAGAGAGGCAATTGATGGTCGATATGCAACGAGGCAGCCCCGTCATTTTGCAAAAGATTTTAAGACTTCCATGCGGGAGGATATTAAAAAAGACAGTCTTGAAAGGGTTATCCTAAAAACAGCAAAAAATAATTATGGTATTGTTACACCGTCAGAAGTGGCAGTTGAAAGTGGAATGAGCATTGATCAGGCAAAAAGCGCTCTGGAGAAGCTTGTCAGTAAGGGGCATGCGGACATTAGAGTAAGTAAAAGCGGCAGTATGGTCTATTTTTTTCAGGAATTTTCAAAAGGCGGTAATCATCCCGATTTGGAAGATTTTTTGTAGGGACAGGAAGATTTTTTGTAGGGACAGGAAGATTTTTTGTAGGGACAGGTCGCGACCTGTCCCTACAAAAACCGATTGTCTGAGGTGCCCTCCTATTTTTCACGTATTGTATTCTATGTGTGGAATTTCTTTCGCAGTTTAATCAGATTTTGTCCGAAAATTTCATCTATTTCCTTTCCAAAATGATTGTGAATTTCGGCCAGGTAGAAATCGTGGGCAATGTAGCTTTCTATAGACTGAACAAGGCCCCTGTTTTTAGTCCAGATAACCTGGCACTTAACATTTCCACCCAGAGCCCCGGTAACACACATATCTGAATCTACAACACAATCCAGGGTTCTTCCCAGTTCTTCAACAGGACCCATGTTTTCAATATCATGATTGTACGTCTCACCGAAATCTAGTTTGTCTTTTCCATATATCAGTGTAAGTACCCTCACTCCACGTTTATTTGCAGCTCTTAGATTCTCTACGAGCAGGGGCAGTTCCTCTGACCATATCCCTATATAGATTGTACTTTTGGCTTTGGAAATAAGGTCAGAAGCAATTTCAAAGGCTTTTTCTTTGTTCTGAAGGTTCCAGACAGGATCAAAATCGGATACAAAGTTTACAGATTTAAGCCTGCCCTCCAGCTCTTTTGTAAACTGATTATACTCTCTTCGAAGTTTGTCTACTAAATCATTTGGTGAAAGAGGACTGAAAAGTTCCGGTTTTACACCTGTAGAAATTGCCACTCCTTTTTTTATCAATCTTCGGGTTATATCGTAAACCCTGGAATGGGGAACTCCGGAATTCTGGGAAACTGTATATGCACTTGCTGGGTGCTGATTAAGGAGGGCAATATAAACCTTTGCCTCATATTCAGTAAAACCCATCTCTTTTAAATATGATAGAGTCTCTTCCAGATTAGTTTTCATGCTGCCGCCTTGGTATATTTATTGCTAATCATTATATACAATATTTATCAGGATAGTAACTACTTTAGTAGTATCAAAATTTTAATGCTGGTAGATGGGAACATCGTCAAAGCTAAGAATTCCCAGTTTTCCGTCCCTAATCTCCTGTATAAGCAGACGGCAGGCTCTATCATAATCCACCGTGCCTCCTTTAAGAAGAAAACCTCTTTTTCTACCAATCAGAGTAATCCCTTCCTGTGATTCTGCAGGAAGTTCCTCAATTTTAAATCTTGTTATTAAGCGTTCTTCATAGTTTTCCAGCATGTAGATGTATGCAAACCGGGCAATATCCTGAATATCCAGAATACTGTCCCTGATACTCCCAAGAATTGCAAGTTTATATCCAACTGTCTGATCTTCAAATTTCGGCCACAGTACACCTGGTGTATCAATAAGCTCAAATCCTCGGGAGATACTTACTCTTTGGAATCTCTTTGTTACTGCAGGCCTGTTGCTTACTTCGGTCTTTTTTTTACCAACTATTTTGTTTATCAACGTGGATTTACCGACATTTGGAATACCTGCAATCATTGCTCTTACAGGTCGTCTGGAGAACCATACCTCATCCTTGCACATATCTCTGCACATTTTGACAATTTTACCAGGGTTTTTATCTGTTGTACTCGACATTGATATGGCAGTTATACCGGGTTGGGTATTAAAGTAGCTGGTCCATTTTTTAGTTATTACAGGATCTGCCAGATCACTTTTATTAATGATAATTATACGGTTTCTATCTTTTGCCAACTCATCTATAAGCGGATTCCTGCTGGAAGATGGAATCCGGGCATCAAGCAATTCAATTATAACATCCGTCTGATTAAGGGATTCTGTAATCTGTTTACGGGTTTTATGCATATGTCCGGGATACCAGTTTATTGTCATCTATTATTCCTGAATTGTAAATATTTGTAGACAATTATAACATCATATTCATGGCTCTTGCAATTGAGTATTTAGATTCATATAATCACCACACTTACATCTAGTAAAAGAGGATAATCCATGACATCAGATGAATTACGAAATAAATATATTGAATTCTTTGTATCAAGAAAACATAAACAGATAAACGGAAAGTCGTTAATTCCGGAGAATGATCCTACAGTACTTTTTACAACTGCTGGAATGCATCCTCTGGTACCTTATATTTTAGGAGAAGAGCACCCTGCAGGGAAGAGACTTGTTGATTACCAAAAATGTATTAG
>DAOWMA010000209.1 GCA_030643345.1 Spirochaetaceae bacterium | reverse complement strand
TCCGTACCATCTTCATCCCAGATAGAAGATAACTCCCCCTCCTGCCACATCTCCAAATCAGTTGTAATATCAATAATCTGTTTGAGTTCCTGAAACGAAAATCCGAATTCCTCTGATTTTAAACTGATAAATTCTTTATTTTCTGAAGAAAGTGAAGAATAAACAGGGTCGTTAAGAAACTGTTCAATTTTATTTTCTGATTGTTTGCTCAAAGTTACTACTCCAACTGAGATTGCAAAGTATTAGAGTGTGCGGACATATGCAAATAGTTGCCGGGGGTGTGCAATACGTCCTTACATCTCTATCTCAAGACCTTCCCGGGCCAGATCAAGCTTCATATTACTCTTCCCTGCAATCTTCCCCCTATACACTTCAAGAAGTTCTTTCAATTGTTCATCTGTTCGCAAGGGATCATGATGAAAGAAAAATAAATTCTTCACTCCCGCCTTATGAGCAGAATTTATTGCAAGCTCAAATGGAGTATGACCCCATCCCATTTTCCCATCTCTATATTCTTTATTGGTATACTGACTGTCATGGACAAGAACATCTGCACCTCTGTAGAACTGAATTATTTTTTCATTCTGTTCTTTTGCAACAATTTCACCTTCTTCAGCTGCATCTTCATCGTAACCAGGGTCCTCAGGATCAGTTGGAAACAGATTTAAAAAGGGTTCGGTATCATATGCTGTACAGAATGTTTTTGCTTTATATTCGAAACGGTATCCAAGACAGAGCACAGGATGGTTAAGGTATTTTGTAGTTACAAACAGACCATCACCAAGGTCCATTGTTAATTCTTTTAAGGGATAATAATTAATACTGGCCGAAAGTTCACTTTGTTTTATTGGAAAATATCTATACCTTAACTGGCTTCCGATAATCTCATCAAGACCTTCATCCTCATATGTTACAGGGCCATAGATATTTATCTCTGTCCCGGGTATGTATATAGGTGTAAAAAAAGGGAACCCCATAATATGGTCCCAGTGAGTATGAGTAATAAAAATATCTATCTTTAACGGACCCTTTGGAAGATCATTTTTCATAATATAATCTCCAAGGGCCCTTATCCCTGAACCGGCATCAATTATTACTAATCGGTTTCCCTCACCGAATCTAAGTTCAATACAGGCAGTATTACCCCCAAATTCCACAGTGTCAGGTCCCGGACATGGAGTTGATCCACGTACTCCCCAAAATTTAATTTTTGTCATATCAGAATCCTATTTTTTCATATTAAGGAATATTTTTGCCTTATTAATTTCCTCATTAACAGTCTCCTCAATCCCTTCAAACCAATCTACTGTAACACCAAGTTCAGTAAAAATAAACTCCTGTGGTTTTTCAGGATATCTGTCACCTGAGAAACCTATCTCAAAATAATTGGAAAAATAATTTGCAGCTGCAATTGCATAAACAATCTCTTTGTTTTTTCCCTCATAACTTTCAGGAGAATGATGATAAACTACAGCATCCTTTATTTCCTCACCCAGCTTCCATGAATGAACAATAAGGTGCCCTGATTCTGTATGATTAATTTCCATAGCTTCTGTTTCACTTTTTACCAAAGACTGATGCTTCCTGTCAGATATACTTATCGCCTGAAGATATTCTCCCGGCAATTTATTATTCAGAGGTATCTTCCCAATGTCATGCAGGAGACCTGCTATAAAATAATTTTCCAGATTTTTCTGGTCCACCTTTATATGTCGTGCAATAAGCTTTGCAGCAGCTCCTACACAAAGGGAATGTCTCCAGAAACCATCCATATTGAGAGCCTGAAACTGGTCCTTTGTACTTAATGTGCCAAGAATAGCTGTGGATAATGATAAGTTTTTTACTGTATTGATTCCAAGCATTATTATAGCACGAACAAGAGATGTTACCTGATCAGACAAACCATAGTATGCTGAATTAATCAGCTTCATAACATTTCCCATAAGAACAGGATCTACTCTAATAACACGATTTAAATCAGCCGGTGATGTTCTGGGATCATTACATATCTCTATAACTTTAGTAACAGAGATAGGAAGGCTTGGCATTTTGTTTATATAACCGGCTATCTGTTTTAATCTGTTTTCTTTATCCATTATTATTTCTCATAGCCTCCAGTATATACTGGATTCTCCCCTTCATAGCAGTACTAATCGATTTATCCGGAAGAAAAGTTGAAAGTTTGTCTATATAACTAAACGTATTTTCTACTTTATCTGTTGTAATTTCAATATTACCAGGTTCAGGTTTGCTATTATGTTGTTTATCTATCTTATTGGAAAAACTTTCTTTACCACTTATTTTTGCTTTTAAAGTTTCAAGTTTCAGGTGCATATCACTGGACTCAAAATTGAGACGCTTTTCTTCAGGAAGAAACTGTGTTAAATTTTCAAGGTATTCAAGAAGATTTGCAGGATTCGACTCTTTCTCTTCCGGATGTTCTTCTTTCTCTTCGACATCCTCTACAGGATCAGGGGTCAGAGGTTCAGGAATGACTGGTCCTTCCCGTTGTACTGGAGGTGATGGTATAATTTGAGATGGAGGAGGCGAAGGTGACTGCATATATACAGGTACCTGCTGGATAACAGGCTGCCGGCCTGGAGGCTGTTGCCGAATCGGATAATATTGCTGTACTGAAGGCTGCTGCTGAACCGGAGGATATGGGGGACTTTGTACCTGTGGAAATGGTACTGGAATATACTGAACAGCAGGCTGTCCCTGCCCATTCTGCGATTTAGCCTGATTTGCATTTGCTTCCTCTCTCTCTTTCCGGGCTGTTTCACGAAGTTGCTGAAGTTCCCGTTCCATCTCCATTTCTACTTCTTCCGGTAGATCAAGCTCCTCTTCCAATTCTGACAAACTTAGTATTTCTTCAATTTCATTTACTTCAATAACAGGTTCAATACCTCCTATATCAATAATTGGAACAATTTCGTTATCAAATTCCGGTATGGTTTCAACAATAATACTTTCTTCCTCTTTCCCTCTATCTTCCTCCATTGGCTCACTGGTTTGTAAAATAAATGCCTCCAGATTTCGGTTCCATAGATTCTCATATTCTTCAGCATATTCGTCCAGCATCTCATCATAAACATTGAAGGTTGTCCCCATTTGGTTTAATGAATCGGCCCCCTCTGAGTCCCCATGTAAGGAAAGAAGGCTTTCGGCAGTCTTTATTGCAGAGTCTCTATCTCCCATATTTTTATAGGTTTCAATGAGTGCTGTTAAAACCTCTTTGTTATTTTTATTCTCTTCAAAAAGTTCCAGAAAAAGAGCCAACGCCTGTTTGTAAAGCTTTTGTTTGAGATAGAGTTCCCCCATAAGAAATCTTGATTCATAGGATTTAGGGTTATCTTCCAAAATCGTGCCAAGATCAGAAACACTTTTACCAAACTCCTCCATATCCCGCAGCATCAGAGCTCTTTGATAAAGTGCTTCATAATTGACTGGATTCAGTGCAATTGAGCGGTTAAAACAGGAGTACGCTCTTTTCTTTTTCCCGGATCTTAAATTTAACAATCCAAGAAGCAGGTATCCGCTGGAACTGTCCGGAGTTATTGTTAGAAGACTCCTGATATATTTTGACGCTTCAGAAAGAGAGCCTTTATCCATTAGGATTTTCCCAAGCCTCAGAAGAACTTCAGTATTCTTTTCATCCCTTTGATGAAGTTTTCTAAGAGTTGCCGCTGCTTCCTCTTTTTCTCCCTGTTCTTCTTTAATTTTTGAAAGATTAAGAGAGGCATTAAAATATCCGGGATCAATTTCCAAAGCTCTGGAAAGATGTTCCCCTGCTTCTTCAAATCTTCCCAGATTTGTCAGAACAACACCAATATTATTATGACCCAGTACATTGTCAGAATCTACTTTCAATATATTCTTAAATGCATTTAATGCTTCATCATGATTTCCAAGTTTTTGGAGTGTAATACCCAGATTATTCAGTCCATCAACCCATCCCGGTTTACTTTTAAGTGCTCTCCTGTATTCACCAAGGGCCTCCTCAAGCTTACCCTCAGATTCCCTGATTACACCAATATTATAGTGGAGAGTTGGATGATTCGGATCTACCTCCAGACCTTTTTGATACCAGGTCAGTGCAGATTCAAGATCATTGTTTTCATCATAGAGAGTCCCAATGTTATTATAAACAACTGTAAAATCAGGCTTGAACTTCAGGGACTTTTTGTAATAAAGGACTGCATTGTCAAAATCTCCCGTTTCTTTATAGAGATTAGCTATATTATAACAGATATCGGGACGCTCCGGAGCCAGAACATATGCTTTCTTAATTGCAGATAATGATGAAGACAGGTTTCCTGTTCTTCTATATATTACAGCAATATTGTTATATGCTTCAGGATTATCATTGTTAAGTTCAATTGATTTTTTGAAATTTGTTATTGCCCGATTGTTTTGCCCCGTTTTTGTACAGATGTTTCCTAAAAGGAGATATGATCCTGATATTCCAGGATCAAGATTTATCAGTTCAAGGGCCAGTTTTTCTGCTGTTTCAAAATCCCTGTTGGCTATCGCCTGATATGACTTGTTTAGAATGTCCTTTACTGACATCAGTTGTCCTTTGAAATATCAGGCCGGCATGTTATCTCTTTTGAAAAATCTCCAGGATATTTTATACCTGCACCGTCATAGGCAGCTAATGCAAAGTGATAAAGTTCACCATTTGTAAGTCCATGTACAGTTATACTGGTTATATCCCTATCTGATATCACTAACGGGGAGGGGCCCTC
>DAOWMA010000035.1 GCA_030643345.1 Spirochaetaceae bacterium | reverse complement strand
GGAACACTGTATGATTTATCATCCGGAGCAATACCCATTGCATAAAGATTTGTATCAGTCATCCACTTTGGACGACTGGCCAGAGGATGATCGGTAATTAGTTCTTTTATTTCAAAAGAAACCCATTCCGGGATCCCCCAAATATCCAGTGACCCGTCTCCATTATTGTCATCTTCACTGTCAAAACTTACTGTATATGCAGCGAAATCAAGTTGGATATCCCGTGGAAGAGTTATCCATCTGTCATGATCATAGGAATAATCAAGTAGAATAGGGGCAGGTCCGGCAAAAAGAATAGCAGGACTGATAAGTATAATTATTTTAAAAATATGTATTTTCATTTTTCCCTTATTGAATATCAACAGCCAGCTGGTCCGAAAACCAGTTAAACATCGCTTTTATCCTGTTATAGAATGATTCTTTTTTTGCTTTCTCTAACCCAAGGAAAGAAGTTGTTTCTGCTGCAGTAACCCCGTAAAAAAGGAGGCCATCTTCTACAGGCAGAATTAAGAGATTTACACTCATCTTATCAGGTTTCAGCATTGGGATAAATTTATATTTCATTTTTGTTTTATTAACCATATTAACCCAGATTGCATTCCCGTCTGATCTGTAAGTTGCCTCGTACAGATTTTCACCGAAAGTTTTATCTGTTTGGAGTAGAAAACGATTCAGAACATAAGGAATTGTTTCAACAACAGGATCATCTAACTGTTTTAGATTGTCCAGGTTTACAATTCCATGACTTTCTGTGAATAATGTCCGCATTTTCTTTCTTGACTGAGAGTAATATTCAATACCTTTCATTGTTTTAACGGACAAAAGTGTGTTGTAGATAGAAAGAAGAGTAATATCATCGCTGTATTTAATAAAAAAGAGTGATTCAACACCAATTGTGACATTCAATTTAGTAATTTCATTTAATAAGTCATTTTCAAATGATGTAGCAAACAGGTATTCAGGTTTATCTTTTTTAAAGAAGTATCTGCTTATTTCCCCTGAATTAAAGAGTATTGTTCTGTTTTCATCTGATAGATTATAAATGACACTGTCAGAGGCAGATAAAGTAAAAGAATTTATTAGAAATAATAGTAATATAAGAGTAAATTTATTCATGCTGGAAATATAACCCATTATTAGTACCATGACAATCTTGAGAGGAAATAAAAAATATGATAGGTTTTGGATATGAATGAATTAAGAGAAAATTACAATAGAATAATAGAAAATGTTGAAAAGGCAAAACAAAAAACCGGAAGATCTTCAGATAATGTACAAATAATGGCTGTTACAAAAACACGAAGTATAGATATTGTCAGATCTGCCTATGATGTTGGTTTCAGATTGTTTGGTGAAAATCGTATACAGGAAGCAACTGAAAAGTTTCCGGATTTTCATAAAGATGCGGAACTGCATATAATTGGCCATCTTCAATCAAATAAAGTAAAAAAAGCAGTAGATATTTCTTCATGTATAGAATCTGTAGACAGGTTGAAAATTGCAGCAATGATCAATAAATTTTGTACAGAAACTTCCAAAACAATCGACGTCTATCTTGAATACAATACCTCCGGTGAGGAGTCAAAAAGCGGATTTGTCAGGGAAGATGAATTTTTTACGGCACTTGAGGAAATCCTTCAAATGAAAAATATTACAGTAAAAGGATTGATGACAATAGGCCCCCTCAGTAATAATGTAAGAGAAATTCGCAGGTCTTTCCGTTTTCTTCGTCTGTTAAGGGATAAAGTGAATATCAAATATCCGGAAGCAGGAATAGATGGACTTTCAATGGGGATGTCCGGTGATTATGAAATAGCAGTAGAAGAAGGATCAACTTTAATTCGTGTTGGAACAGCTCTTTTCGGGGCAAGAAATTATTAATGAGATTAACTGCAATTGTCCTGTTGTTTTTTATCTTCAGCACAATTTCTTTATTTCCCGGTGAAAGCCTTCCTGAATATGAACCCTATGATGCGGATGAATTCCCCGGGTGGACAAAGGACCTTAGGAGAGCGGAAATAATATTCTTCGGTACAATTCCATTTTCTTTTTTTTATACCAGTTTTTCGTATGATTTCTACAGATATGCATTCAATGATTTTGACAGGACATTAGCTCCGGCCCTTCTTGGAAACAAGACACCTCCTATAAGAACAAATGGTGAAAAATGGCAGATAATTGCTTTATCTGTTTCATTTTCAGCTGTTTTTGCTTTGGTAGATTACTTACTTGGACAACCATGGAATGACTAGAGATGTATCAGAAATATTTACAGTAGATATTGATAATCCCACTGGTCTTAGGGTGGACCGTTATATAGCAGATCATTTAAAAATCTTTACCAGAAGCCAGATTAAGAACAGGAATGTTAGAGTATTACTTCACAATAAAGAAATTAAACTGAGTAAGATTCTAAATTCCGGAGACACTATAACAGTAGAATACAATAATCCGGAACCTTTACAGCTTACTCCCGAAAAAATGGATCTGGATGTTATATATGAGGACAATAACTGCATAGTAATAAATAAACCCCAGGGGATGGTTGTTCATCCGGGTGCAGGTAATTTTTCAGGAACTCTTGTTCATGGACTATTGTACCATTGTCTTGAAATGAAAGATAAGTTTTCCCGGGATGATATCAGACCGGGAATAGTTCACAGACTGGACAAGGAGACTTCCGGTGTATTAATTTCAGCAAAAAATCCTGATGCTCTGGAAACTCTCTCATCACAGTTTAGAAACAGGAGTACAAAAAAAAGTTATCTTGCCGTTGTAAAGGGAACCCCTGTAAAACATGAAGGGAAAATCGAAACATATATTGCCAGAGATCAGAATAATAGAAAAAAATTTATAGTTTCGGAAAACAGAGGTAAAAAGGCTGTAACAATATATAAACTTATTAAAGCCTGGGATAACTTCAGTCTTCTTCATTTAAAACTGGAAACAGGCAGAACTCATCAGTTAAGGGTCCATATGCTGTTTTTAGGGAACCCAATTCTTGGTGATCCGGTTTATGGTCGTAAATCCGGAATTTTCCCCGATATAAGTCTTATGCTCCATGCCTATAGACTTTCCCTTACTCTTCCTGGTGCAATTGATAAAATAAGCACCTTTACAGCACCTCTTCCACCACGATTTCACAAAGTTATTAAAAGTCTCAGCAACCCTGCAGAAGATGTTCTTTCAATAATTAAATTAATTCAGGATTAAAATCTTTTTCTGCTTTAATTGTAGATGGTGGCCCATGTCCCGGGAAAACAAGGATACTGTCATCCATATTTTGAATTTTAGCGGAAACCGATTTTCTAATTAAATTAATTGATTCTTTATTTTCACCCTGACCAAGATTTCCTGCACAGAGGGTATCACCTGTAAAAAGCATTTTACCAATTTTGTAAACAAGAGAATCTACTGAATGACCTGCAAATTCCAATACTTCCACTTCTGTACCAGAGAGATTAAGAAAAGTACCCGGAGTAATAACTGTAGATGGAAATGTGAGAATTTGATCAGAGGCGCTGTAAATATCGGCATCATATATCTTTAAAAGTGTTTTGATACCGCTTATATGAGGCATATGATTATGAGTTACCAGAATATGACGCAGGTAGAAATTATTTCCCTCAATAAGATTCAGGAGTTTAATATTCATTTCCCCGGGATCAATAATAATAGCATCACCACCCTTATCAGGTCCTATAAGATATGTGTTTGAAAAACCGATGAGAGAAAAATTTATAAAACACCGCATAAACTACCAATCCCTGGAGAAGAGAGCTTCTTCATAATTTGAATATTTAAAACTGACATTTTCACGGTTTGAATTATAAAAATCAGTTTTCTTAAGATTGCATTCGATAAAAGTTACACGTTTTAATTCAGATGAGGTAAATGTTGAGTAATAAAGGTCAGATTCATTAAACGATGAATCAACCGCGTTTATACCGTTAAAATTTGAATTAACTATGTTTGAATCAATAAAACTACAGTTAATAAAAGCAGATCCTGCAAAGTTGGTGTATTTAATTGCAGTATTATTAAATTTGCAGTTGGTAAAGGTGGAATACTCGAATAATGAAAAAAGAATATTTGAGCCTGTAAAATCAATATTTGTAAAAATACTGTTGGAAAAATTAGCCACTATAATCATTTTATCTTTAAGCTCGATAGAATTCAGCTCAATGGTAGAGAGATTACAATTACGTATTATTTCCTCCTGTTGTAATTCCAGGGTAGCCGTCTTAATATATGCATCTCTATCGCTTATATGCTTAAGGCATTTATCATTTCCATTTAAAGAGAAATACAAGCAGTCCTTTTCTGTGCACTTAATATGAGGGAACATGTTTACAGAATATCTTCTATTGCAGATAATCTCAATAGCACGGCTGTCACCCCCCAGCTTTTTGCGCTGTGTCACTGGTCGCAACTTCGTTGCTGCTCGGGTATGCATCCTAACACATTTTGAATTTAATAAGTAGCTCTTCTCTAATATAGGGTTGCTATCTGGCGCAAAATAGCCAGGCAATCGTAAAAATAGACCACAGTGCAAAAGCCTGACAGGTATTATATGTGATTATTTTTTTGTTGTGATTGTTTGATTATCATAAGGGGGAGGATAATATTCGGTAAAAAGGGGGACGGAGGTGTATGCACTGAAAGAAAATAAAAATATCCACAGATTTTGAAGCAGCAGTTCAAATTCACCAGTACTGGTATATATGAGAAAGCCAAGATATCTAATAATAGGTGCAGATTACCATGTAACTGCAAAAATTAATCGTGGAGAGTTTGCTCTCGAATCCAGGGAAATAAAAGAATTATTTCTTCAAACAGTAAAAAGGGCAAAAAAGAAGTATGCTTTTAAGCTTAAAAGCTTTGTACTCATGGATAATCACATCCACCTGCTTATAAAACCGGGAAAAGGTGAGAATCTATCCAAAATAATGCAGTGGATACTAAGCGTTTTCGCTAAACGCTATAATAAACATTTTAATTTAAAAGGACATGTCTGGTATGATCGCTTCAAAAGTAAAATTATAGAGAGCTTCCAGCAGTTGATATCCACATTTGAATATATCTGTAACAATCCGGTAAAAGCAGAAATGGTAGAAAGTGCTGAAGAATATCTATATGGTGCCTTGTGGTTTATCCGGCACAGACTGTTTGATCTGGTTGAACCTCCTGATCTTTCTATAAAAATGGCATTAACAGATCTGTAAACAGATAATCTTTTCTAATCCAGCTCTTCGTTATCCAGGAAGGATACACTTTGAAGAACCATATATCTACGGATCATTATACCTCCTTTCAGGGCTGAGAGAGTTTCGGCTGTGCCGGAACACAGCACCTCACTCTGTGTTAGAATATTACACCCCGGGATTATGAAAGGATTAGAAAAGAAGTTTCCCCTATCTTAAAATCTCCATAAGAACATCTTTGGATTCAGCAAAAAGAATCTCATCCAGGGCAAGATCCAGTTTACTCTTATCCGCTATGTCCATTATTAATGATCTGTCATCTTCAGAAATCCCGAATTTCTTTGAAATTAGATTAATAAGGACTCCCTTTTTATCAGGCAATATTCCTTTTTCCATTAATTTGTCTGAATATGGGGACGGAGGTCGGATCAATACGAATTCTCACGGGAAACAGCCTGGGAGATAACGTTTATCATCTTCTATTGCAGATAATCTCAATAGCAGGTAGACTCCATTTTATGACAGATAATCCTATAGTAATCATAGATTCCGGTGTCGGCGGACTCCCATATCTTGAACAGGCAAGAAAGTATATGCCTGATGAAAACTTTACTTATATTGCAGATAATAAGAATTTCCCATATGGTGAGAAAAATGCCTGCCAGCTTAAGGAAATAATACAGAATCTTATTAAAAAAATTGTAGATAAAATATCTCCCAAACTAATAGTAATTGCCTGTAATACAGCATCTGTTGTTGCTCTTTCACTGTTAAGAGAGGAATTCGGTATTCCGTTTGTGGGAGTAGTACCTGCAATAAAACCGGCTGGAGAATATTATGAAAACGGCAATATAGGATTGCTTGCTACCAGAAAAACAGTTGAAGATCCGTATACAGACAAATTAATCGAGAATTTCGCAGCAACCTGCAGAGTAATAAAATATGCAGGGATTGACCTGGTGGAGTTTGTCGAGAATAGATATTTTACTTCTACCGAAGAGGAAAAAATTGCAATAGTTTCTGAATCTTCATCATATTTTTCTAATTTTAAAATTGATGCACTTGTTCTTGGATGTACGCATTTTGTTTATCTAAAAGATTATTTTAAAAAAGCTCTTGGAGATTCTGTTGATATTATTGATTCGGTAGATGGTGTTTCCAGGCAGATATTAAATGTAATCGAAACCGAATCTCTGGTGTCCCTGAATAAAAACAGAGATATTTTTTATTTAACAGGCAGTAAAGCTGCTAAAAAAGGTTATTCTGTTTTTGCAGAAAAATTTGGACTGGAATGGGGAGGAAATCTTTGAATCTTAAGGATGGGTTGATTTTGACAGGAATAAATAATATCTATTCTGTGTATTCTGAAAACTCAACTTTTTTATGTGAGATTAAGGGGAAAGTTTTAAAGGGGCTTGCTAATGTTTACAATCCTCTGGCTGCCGGAGATAAGGTCAGGTTTTCTGTAGATAAAATCAGCAAAGATAAGGGGATGATAGTAGAGCGTTTAGAACGTCGCAATGAGTTTGCCAGGTGGAATAACAAGCGAAACAGACCTCAGACTATAGCAGCAAATATAGATTATCTGATATGCGTAGCATCTTCCGGTAACCCTCCTTTTCGCCCGAGATTTATCGATAGAATGCTTGTAATGGCAAATGAGAGTATAAAAATTCTAATAGTTTTAAATAAATCAGATCTTGGGGTTGATGAAGCAGTAAAACTGCGTATGAAAGATTATAAAAGGATCGGTTATGAATATATTATCTGTTCTGCAGAGACAGGAGATAATATAGATACACTGAAAAATATTATCTCCGGAAATATTTCTGCATTTGTTGGGCAATCGGGAGTAGGAAAATCCACTCTTCTAAACATACTCTATCCAGGTCATAAATTAAAAACTGCAGAAATTTCACTGCAAAATGATAGAGGAAAACATACTACAAACCACTCAAAATTGATATTTGAAGAAACAGGGGGTTTTATTGATACCCCTGGAATCAGAGAGATTGAAATATTCGGTATAGAAAAAGGTTCTCTTGGTTTTCATTTTCGTGAGTTTGCTGATTTTGCCGGTAACTGTAAATTCCAGCCATGCAGCCATAAATCAGAACCCGGCTGTGCAGTTAGAAAAGCAGTCGAAGATGGGTTGATTCATTCAGACAGGTACGAAAGCTATCTTAGAATTTTATCAGGTATTGAACAGAAAGGCATGGATTATAATGGATAATCGGACTGCGAAACTGCTTGAATTTGATCAGATAATAAAAATTCTTTTGGAATATTGTATTTCAGAGGAGGGAAAACAACGTATAAACACTCAGGAATTATTTATTAATTCAAAAAAATTGAAAAAGTTTCAGGGTACTGTTGCCCAATTTAAAAGGCTCCTTGAATCTGACGAGGTGTTTCCCGCTGTTTCTTTTCCTGAAGTTGAACATCTAATACCAATATGTTCGAAGGAAGGCACTTCACTCGATGGTATTGGGATCTATAATATTTCACAGTTTATTAACTCTGCTTTAAAGGTAAAATCATATATTACAACATCAAAAATTCCTGATCTTGATGATATAATAGCAGAAGCAGGAAAAATACCTGATTTAAAAAAGCTGGTTTTGGAAATTACAGCTGTAATAAATTCTAAAGGACAGATCAGAGATGATTATCCTGAACTAAGAAATCTTAGACGGGGTTTGGGGGAACTGAATAATAAAATTTCCAGCCTTTCTTCTTCATACATAACAGACAATAAAAATCTGTGGCAGACTGATGTTCCCAGTCAGAAAGACGGACGTATAGTACTGCCGTTGAAATCGAATTTCAAGGGAAGAGTGAAGGGTATTATACATGACATCTCTGCAAAGGGGACAATCCTCTATATAGAACCCTTTGACATTCTTGAGCTTAACAATAGGATTGCTGTTCAGGAACACGAAATAAGCATAATTGCAAATAGAATATTTCGGGAGTTTACTGTAAAAATAAGGGTGGAAATTGACAATCTTGTATTGTTGATCGATTCTTTTGCATTTATTGATACTCTTCTTGCAAGAGCAAATTTTGCTGTAAAATATGCGTGTATCAGACCCGAAATATCTAAATCAGAGATATTCCTTAATAAGGCAAGACATCTTCTTCTGGGTAAAAGCGCAGTTCCAATTGATATAAGTATGATAGAGGACCTTCAGGTCCTAATCATAACAGGTCCCAATGCAGGAGGAAAAACCGTAACAATAAAAACAGTTGGACTGCTTGCTATGATGCATCAGTTTGGTTTACAGATACCCGTGGAAGAAGGCAGTATACTTCCGGTTTTTGACGGTATATATGCGGATATTGGTGATGATCAGTCAATTGAGGAGGCACTTTCAACATTTTCCGGTCATATTACAAATATTACCGCAATTTTGAATAAATGCAGTAATAGATCTCTGGTACTTCTTGATGAACTGGGTTCAGGAACTGATCCTGGAGAGGGTTCGGCAATTGCAATGTCTGTTATCGATGAACTGATAAAAAAGGGTAGTATTGTATTAACAACGTCACATCACAGTATGCTTAAAAATTACGGTTACACACGGGAAAAAGTGATGAATGCATCAATGGAGTTTGATGAGGGTACTCACAGTTCTACCTATTGTGTTGTTCCCGGTGTTCCCGGGGACAGTCATGCAATAGATATTGCAAGACACAGTGGTTTGCCTGAAGATGTTGTTAATAATGCTGAAACATATCTTAAGGACAAGAAGACTGAAGTTGGGCGAATGATTAGTGAACTCGAAAAAAAACATAGAATTGCAGGCGAAAGGGAAGTTGCAATTCTATTGAGAGAGCGGGAATTAAAAGAGGAAATTAGAGAAAATGATCTCAGAGTACTTGCTTTTAAACAGTCAGAAAATGAATTGAAGAGAAAGACAAATTCAGAATCAAATAAGTTTTTGTCCAATGCCAGGAAAACACTGGAGAATCTTGTTAAAGAACTTAGAGAAGGAGAACTTAATCAGGCTAAAACAAAAAAAGTTAAGGAATTTCTTTCAAATATGAGTGAGGATATTGATCGGGAGAAAGATAGCCTTGATCAGTTTATTATAGACAATCCGGAAAGCATAAAAGCAGATCAGTTAAAACCAGGTATGGATGTACTTATTGGTGAATACAGGAGATCAGGAACAATTGTAAGAAAAGATAAAAACAGAAGTTGGATAATAAACACAGGAGCTTTGAAAATTTCTGTGAAAGAACATGATATATTCCCTGCTCCGGTAAAGAAAGAACAACATTCTTTCGGAGTTTCCTTAAATACAGTTAAAGCGGGTAATATTGCAAAATTTACTTTGGATTTAAGAGGTTTCAGACTTGAAAATGCCCTGGAAAGTATTGAAAGGCAGATTGATAATGCCTTGATGTCAGGATTAAAGGAGTTTAATATAATACACGGCAAAGGTGAAGGTGTTCTGAGTAATGGGATACATAAATATCTTAAAGGGGAACATGGTATTAAGGATTTTTATTTTGCTCATCCGGATGATGGTGGTTTTGGTAAAACTATCGTTATTCTAAAAGATTAGGGGCAGATAGTATGATAAAAAAACAATTGGTTTTAATATTTATCTCAATATTCTTAATCTCCTGTCTTGAAGTAGATTCATCAATTGCTATTAAGAAAGATGGTACCGGAATATGGGACCTTCAGTATAGAATTTCTCAGGAAGCTATATATATAACTCCAGGTCTGGAGTTTTCCGGTTTTAATTATTTCCCAACTAATGAAAATGAGATCAGGAAAAGAATTAATGAAATTATGGGACTGGGGTTACTTCAGATTTCTGTTAGAGAAACTGCTGATTTCAGTGAGTTTTATACCCGAATGAGTTTTCAAAATACAGATGATATTAAATCGTTTCTTTCTAATTCCGAAGAGAAAAGTTTAGTTGAAATCAGTTCAGATAATGACGGTAGTTTCAGTCTTAAAATCAAAAACATCTATATACCGGAAATTAATCAGGATACTTTGAAGTTATTATCAGCTTTATATCCCAAAAAAATGATTAATATCATTGTTTCATTTCCCGGGATAGTAACAGATTCCAGTACAGGTTTCCTGTCTAAAGACCCCGAAAAAGCTGCCTTTGAAATGAGGACTATTGATGCACTGACTACAGAAGAACCTGTCATATGGACAATAAATTATGAATAATCCCCATATGGTGGAATGGGAACGCACATTAAAAAAGATTTTTGATATAATTGATGATTATCTTGAAGATAAATACGGACATCTGTACCCATTGCACCCGGC
>DAOWMA010000304.1 GCA_030643345.1 Spirochaetaceae bacterium | reverse complement strand
TGTAATAATGGAAGCATTTCAAAAATGTGCCGATAAAGGGATCTCTTATGACATGGAATTCCACTTTACAACAGTTAAAGGAAAAAAAATATGGATTCGGACCACTGCAGAGGCTGAAAAAGAAAACGGCAAAATTGTAGGTGTAGTGGGAAATATTATGGATATTACCAGACAAAAACAGGCTGAAGAGGAACTGGATAAATACCGGGAACATTTGGAAGAGTTGGTTGAAAAACGAACTTCAGAATTGAAGGAAAAGAATACTGAACTGGAACAGTTTAACAAACTTTTTATAGACCGGGAGTTCAGAATAAAAAAACTTCGGAACAGAGTGAAGGAGCTGGAAGAAGGAAACAGTTAAGAGAGAAAGTATCTGTTATCTTTTTATAATAAGTGAAAATATTCTATTGAATAATGTTGTTTATACCTAAAAGGTATATATTCTATACCGTGAAGTTTGGATTTGATAATAATGAAGATATATCTGAATATCTGGATTTCTCTAAAGCACGTCGTCCTGGAAGAGAACAAAAACGTGTAAATGTCGATTTTCCTGTCTGGATGATTCAATCCCTTGATAAAGAAGCTGATCGTCTTGGTATAGCAAGACAGGCAGTAATAAAAACATGGATTGCAGACCGACTTGAACTAATCCACAGCTGATAACTGCTAACTGTCAATCGCCAAAATTGTTTCCCTTATAACCTCCGAAACACTCGGATGGGGGAAAATTGTATGTTTAATATCAGAAGTAGTCATTCCGGTTTGCATCATAAGAGCGGCACCATATATCAACTCTGAACATGGAGATCCTAAAAGATGAATACCTATAATTCTATCAGTATCCCCATCCACTACGACCTTACACAACCCTGGAGTGTTGCCATTCTCGGCATAGTATCTTGCACTTATTCTCATCTGCAGAGTTGCAGTCTTAATACTTACCCCCCTTTTGACTGCTTCCGCTTCAGTTAGTCCGCATGAAGCTGCTTCCGGATGTGTATATACAGCCCAGGGAACTATATCATAGTCCAGATTGTCTTCATCTCCACAAATAGTATTTACAACAACCTCAGCCATTCTGGATGCTGAATGAGCAAAAAGCGATTTACCAATTACATCCCCAATTGCATAAAAGTGAGGACGGGATGTGGCCATTTTCTCATCTACAATTATTCCTGCCCTACCTATTTCTATACCAAGCTTCTCAAGTCCAATTCCTGATAAATTCGGTTTTCGCCCTACTGCCATCAGGATAATTTCTGCTTCAATTTCTAATTCTTTACCCTTCCTTACAAAATTAATCTTATTCCCGTCAATAGACTCAACTTTGGCTCCAAGATGGAACTTAACCCTTTTCATTGCTCTACGCATACCTTTTGCAAATTCGGCCTCCATAAAAGGGGCAATCTCATCCATCATCTCTATTACATCTACTTTGACACCCAGCATGGAGAACATTGATGCAAATTCCAACCCAATTACACCGCCGCCTATAACTATCAGACTGGAAGGTATTTTTGTAATTTCCAGAAGATCGGTACTATCAAAAACTGTTTCTGAATCAGCTCCGGGTATGTGGGGAATCAAGGGTGAAGAACCGGTAGCAATGATAACATCCTTACCTGAATATATTTTATCACCTACCTGTATAGTACCATCATCGTTAAAAACTCCTGCTCCCTTTATAACTTCCACACCATACTTATCCATAAGGTATAAAATACCTTTTCTACTTGTTGTAACTACTTTATTTTTCCAAATTTGAGCTTCTTCAAGGTTAAAACTGGCTTTTTCAGTATAAACGCCAAACATCTTCGAATCTAATGCATGGGAATAGTGTTTGGCAGAATTTAGAAGAGTTTTTGTAGGAATACAGCCTTCGTTAAGGCATACTCCACCTACTTCAGCTTTTTCTATAAGGAGAACACTCTTCCCTCTCCTGCCTGCTCTTTCGGCAGCTACATAACCACCAGGGCCTGCTCCAAGTATAATTAAATCGTACATTATTTCTGCCTCCATGTTGCGGCCTATTCTATCTTGAGATTAAAGATAACTCAAGTAAATCTCTTAAATTAGAAATTCAAGTCAAGTTCTCAAAAAAAAATACTCTCAATCATTGTTAAATTGGAGTAATTCAACCATAATATAAAAATGAGCAAAGATAAATTAGCACGCTTTCAAAAAGGTGAAACACTCTTCAAATACGGTGATACATCCAGAGAGATGTATATAATCAGATCCGGCTCTGTAAAAGTGGTGATTTTTAAAAACGATCAGATGATAACCCTTACAGAACTTGGAAAAGGACAGTACATCGGAGAGATGGGCTTTCTTACCGGTGTGCCGAGGTCCGCCACTGTTATTGCAGAAAGAGATCTAATGGTAAGTGTAATATCGCCTGATATACTTGTCGATGAAGAACTCGGACTTTCAAACTGGGCTGTCAGTATTGCCAAGGTTTTGGTTAGAAGAATTCGTAAAACAACAGAACTATTGGGTAATTATATTGCAAGAGAATCAAAATCTGATATCCCCTGGAAGTCTGAAATTCAAACTGTTGATTCATTATCACTGGAATATAATATAAATATCCGCCCGGGAAGATTATATCTGAAAGGTAACCTTTCAGAATCTTCCATAGATATGCTTAAGTCTAAAATCCGGGAATTAAAATTAAAAAATGTAAAACCTCTTATTCTTGATTTTTCTGATGTAATTGATATTGATCAGGCAGGTATAAGCTATCTTTATGAATTAACCCAAACTTCTGATGTTGCAGAACATAATATAAAAATTGAAAATATACAGCTAATTAGAGATAAAGTACTTTCAATAAAAGGAATACAGGACATTATTACAACTACAAGAATCCCTTTAAAACGTGTAGAGGCAAAGGAACTGCTTATCAGACAGGGAGATATAGAAAATACCATGTACGTAGTAAAATCAGGTCTCTTTTCCGTGTCCCGTGGATCAGGTGGAGGAGCTATTCATCTGGCTAATGCTGAAGCAGGTGATGTTATTGGTGAAATGTCCCTTATTAAGGAAGGTATCAGATCTGCAGATGTAAGAGCAGAAAAGTCAGGTAATGTATATGTTATTGATATAAGGGAATTTTACAATAATATATACAATGTTCCCGGATGGTTTATGGAACTTATACAGGGTCTGGTCCAGCGACTGCGTGATACAAATGAAATGCTGGATCAAATAATGAAAGATAAAAAAGAAAAAGAAAGGAATCAACCTGGTGTTTGAAGGGCCCCAGAAATCTATACTCAATTTATTTAAGCAATACGATCTGGAAGAATAGACTATGACTAAAATACCGGAATTACTTGCCCCTGCAGGAGATACCGAATGCGCTTTTGCCGCATTTGAAAACGGTGCCGATGCAATCTATGCAGGACTGCCTAAGTTCAGCGCCAGAGAGAAATCCAACAATTTCACAGTCACGGAACTTTCAAAAATATCAGCCTATGCAAAAAGACATGGAAAGAAAATCTACCTTGCACTCAATACACTTGTAAAAGAGGCAGAGCTGGAAGAAAT
>DAOWMA010000380.1 GCA_030643345.1 Spirochaetaceae bacterium | reverse complement strand
TGTTACATGGGATGAAGAAACCGGTCAGGGAGATGCTTATTTCACATACGTTTACAGTTGTCAGGCTGCAGAGGTTGAGGTAGACAGGAAAACAGGTAAGGTAAAGGTCCTCAAGGTTACAGCTGCTCATGATGTCGGGAAGGCAATAAATAAAGAGATGGTTAAAGGACAGATATATGGTGGTATTGTGCAGGGAATGGGTTGGGCCCTTATTGAAGATTTAAAAATGAAAGATGGACATATACAGCAGACCAATCTTAATAAATACAAAATACCTAAGGTATCAGATATGCCGGATATGGAAGCCATTATTGTTGAAAATCCTGATCCTACCTCTCCCACAGGTGCAAAGGGTATTGGAGAACCGGCCCTTGAAATAACTGCACCGGCTATCGCCAACGCTGTTTATAATGCCACTGGCTACAGGAGTTATTCAATGCCGATTAGAGTTCCCGGAGAAAAAGATAAGTAGATAAAAGATAAGGTCTCAGATCAGTTGTTATATAATCTATCAAGCCAGTCATTAACAGCTGCATCACTTGGCATTCTCCAGTCTCCCCTTGGAGACAGGGAAAGAGTACCAACCTTTGGACCGTCAGGCAGGGCAGAACGTTTAAACTGCTGGGAAAAAAATCTTCTATAAAACATCTCCAGCCACTTAAAAATAATTTTTTTAAAATACTTCCCTTTAAAAGCAATTTCTGCAAGGAAAAGAACTTTCTCAGGACTAAAACCGCAGCGTATTGCATTAAAAAGATAAAAATCATGAAGCTCATAGGGTCCAATAGTATCTTCAGTCCTCTGAACTATTTCTCCATCATCTCCCGGAGGAAGAAGTTCAGGCGAAATAGGAGTATCAATAATAATATCTTCTAAAATCCTGGATGTATTCCCCGAAGCAATCGAATTTGAATAGTACTGGATAAGGAATTTTACAAGAGTTTTAGGTACTCCGCTGTTAACCGAATACATTGACATATGATCACCATTGTAGGTACACCATCCAAGAGCAAGTTCTGAAAGGTCTCCGGTACCAATAACAAGAGCATTTAACTGGTTTGCCTTATCCATAAGTATCTGAGTTCTTTCCCTGGCCTGTGTATTTTCATACGTAGTATTGTGTATTCTGCTATCATGGCCAATATCTTCAAAATGCTGTAAAGAGGCCTTTGTGATATCAATTTCATGTAAAGATAGTTCAATTTCCTGACAAAGTTTTTCTACATTATTTTTTGTTCTTCCTGTAGTACCGAATCCCGGCATAGTTATACAATGAATATCTTTAAAATCCAAATTAAGCTTTTTAAAAGTTTCAAGTATAACCAGTAAGGCAAGTGTTGAATCAAGGCCACCGGAAAGACCGATCACAGCTGATTTAATTTTAGCATTGCTCATCCGTGTAGCCAGACCTGTGCTTTGTATATTAAGTATTTCACTGCAGCGTTCTTCCAAATCGTGTGAAGAAGAAGGAATAAAGGGGTGAGAATCTATTTTTCTAATAAGGTTCTTATCTGAATATTTTTCAGATTGATAAAAAATGGATCTATGTGATTTTAAAAGTTTACTATTATTTATACTTTGACTGAAAGAAACATTATTCAGCCTTTCATGTTGAATGTATTTCAGATCAATATCTGCCAGTATAGTATCAGAGTTTCTTGTGAAACGTTTATTTTCAGCGAGTATTTTACCATTTTCATAAATTAGTGAATGCCCTCCGCAAACAGTGTCTGTTGTAGATTCTCCAACACCTGATGAACAGTAGACATAGGCCCCGATGATTGAAGCTGACTGGTGTTGTACAAGTTTTTTCCTGTAGTCAGCCTTACCAAGTATTTCTGTACTGGCTGATAAATTCAGAATAACAGATGCACCCATCAAAGCCAATTCTGAACTGGGTGGAATTACAGCCCAAAGGTCCTCACATATTTCAACACCAAAAGATTCATATAAAGAATTACTGGAACGAAAAACAAGGTCCGTACCAAATGGTATTTCCTTCCCGTCTATAATAATGGATTTAATACTGGAATTTAAACCGGAGCTGAACCATCTCCCTTCATAATATTCATTGTTATTTGGAATATAACTTTTAGGTATAATACCAAGAATTTCCCCTCTTGAAATTACGGCCGCGCAGTTAAATAACTGTCCGCCTTCAGATATTGGTAAACCTATTATATGGATGCCGTATAAATCAATGCTTTCCTTTGTAATATTCAAAATAGATTTGTAAGCAGCGTCAAGAAGAACTTGCTGCCTGAATAGTTCACCACAATTATAAGAAGTGACAGATAACTCAGGATACACGGTAATATCGCTTTTGCTCTTTGAAGCCTCTTTCATAAGTTGAACAAGATTTTTTGTATTTTCTTTAATATTTGCAGGTATTGTCAGAGGCCTTGCAGCTGCAACTCTAATGTAACCCAGCTCTTTGATCATCTACTCACTCCCATTCTATTGTAGCAGGGGGCTTGCTGGTTATATCATAAACTACTCTGCCTATTTCTGATATCTTATTGGTAATCACTGATGATATCTCCAGAAGATCGCTTGTTGTAAACGGATAAACATCTGCTGTCATACCATCTACACTTTTTATTGCACGTAGTGCAAGAACATAACCATATTCCCGATTATCCCCGGTTACACCCACAGATTTTACTGGTAAGAGTACACAAAAAGCCTGCCAGATTTCATTGTAAAGATCTCTGTTTTTCAGTTCATTAATAAATAATGCATCTGCCTCTTTTAATATACTTACCTTTTCCAATGTT
>DAOWMA010000005.1 GCA_030643345.1 Spirochaetaceae bacterium | reverse complement strand
TTTTTACAAATACAGTCCCTGCAACTGATGCATAGAGGTGGGGAGCCAGTGCTTTTACCTGCTCTCTGGAATTTATTCCAAATCCACCTAAAATTCTAACTCCTTTTCCTGAAAAGTATTCCAGGAAAGTGATGTTTTCTTCTGTAATTGCTGTGGATTTACCTGTTATACCTTTTCTCAGAACCCCATAGATATATTCCGGTTCCTGGGCAATAATTTCATTTACTCTTTCTATAGGTGTTGTTAGAGTAACTACAGGAATAATAGAAATACCATATATTCTTCCTGCATTAAGAAGACCATCATCATTATTCAGTGTAAGGTCCGGAATTATCAACCCTTTAGCACCACTTGCTTTGGATTTTTTTACAAACTTTTCAATACCCATGGTAAGAAGAATATTTGCATAGCTCATTATATAAACATCAAGTTTAGTTTTTCTAATTATGCTTTCGACCAGAGAGAATCCTTTATCTACTGTAAATCCCGCTTTAAGTGCCGCATCACAGGCTTTAAGAATATAGGGTCCATCAGCAGATGGATCACTGAAAGGAAACTGGACTTCAATACTTTCCGCTCCCCCTGTAGCAAGAGCTTCCGCTATTTTCAGAGATTGATCAAAATCAGGATAATTAGCTATTAAATGGCAAACAAGTCTATTTTTCATATTCTGAAACCTCATTTCGCATAAAATCTATCCATTTGTCGGGAGTTAGTAATTTTGCAGTAATAAATATGTCCTTGTCTCCCCGGCCGGACATATTAATAATTACAGCTTTATCTTTTGGCATATCTGCCGCAAGTTGAATAGCTTTTGCACCTGCATGGGCCGATTCCAGAGCAAACAGAATGCCTTCATTTTCTGCAAAGAACTTCAAAGCTTCTATAGCCTCTGAATCTGCAGCACTTGTATATTCAATGCGTCCTGTTTCTCCATAGTGGGCAAGTTCCGGACCTATTCCAGGGTAATCCAGACCTGCAGAAATTGAGTGGGTAGGCAGAACCTGACCATCCTTATTGGTAAGGAATAGACTTTTATATCCCTGAATAATTCCTTTTTGACCCTGGCCTGTCATCCTTGATGCATGTTCTCCCTCTCCCATGCCCGTTCCTCCGGCTTCCACACCTATAAGTCTCGGGTTATCTTTTTCAAGAAATGGGGAGAAAAATCCAATTGCATTTGAGCCACCTCCTACGCAGGCAATCATAGCTTCTACATTCAGCTCTAATTCATTAATTTTACTCTCAACCTCTTTCCCTATAACCGATTGAAATATTTTTACCATACCGGGGTAAGGAGACGGGCCAAGGGCGCTTCCAATTAAATAGTGGGTATCCTCAAAAGATCCTGCCCAGTCCATAAGGGCTGCATTTACAGCATCTTTAAGGGTACGGCTTCCAAAACTTACAGGAACAACTTCTGCGCCGTAGAGTTCCATTAAAAAAAGATTTGGTCTCTGACGTTTTATGTCAACTTCTCCCATATAGATTGTGCATGAAAGTCCCAGTTTTGCGCAGACTGCAGCTGTTGCCACTCCGTGCTGGCCGGCTCCTGTCTCAGCAATTATCCTTTTCTTCCCCATCCGTTTTGCCAACAGTGCCTGTCCCAGTGCATTGTTAATTTTATGGGCCCCTGTATTTGCCAGACCTTCGAGTTTAATATATATTGCAGCTCCGCCTATCTTCTTAGTTGAGTTTTCTGCAAATAAGAACGGAGTAGGGCGACCTGTAAAATCTTCTGACAGCTTTTCAAACTCTGTCCAAAAATTTTCATCTTTACTAATATTTAGAAACTCTTTTTCCAAAGCGTTCAGTGAAGGCCGTAAAACTTCCGCTACATAACGTCCGCCAAATTCTCCAAAATATTCCTTGTACTTCATTGTATCTCCTTCGGTTGCATAGGCGAGCAGGAAGCTTGCTTCCGACCAGCCTTCTCCTTAAAGAACTGTTCCATTTTTTTGTGGTCTTTTTTTCCGGGTGATTTCTCAAGCCTGCTTGATACATCAATCAGTTCAGGATTGAATTCTGATATCAGCTCCCTGACGTTGTCCGGTCCAATTCCCCCTGCAAGCCATAACATATGTTTTTCCTTTACTGCACTTATAAGTTTCTTATCTATCTGTTTGCCTGTTCCGCCATAGCTGGTACCTGAGAATGCATCAATAAGAACTCTGGGAGATCTGAACATCTCCATTTTTTCTATATCATCAGAGTTATTTATCCTGACAGCTTTGTAATAAGGGTATGCTATGGAGGCGCATTCACCGGGTTCCTCGTTTCCGTGAAACTGGATCACATCCAGTTTGCTATCAAGCATAAGCTGTTCTACAGGCCCAGGCAGTTTCTGTCCGGTCGATTTAAGAACGACAACCCCAGCTTTCAGTGCTGTAGAGGGGGGGAGCTTTCTAATAAATGAGATATCCGCCTGTCTGGGAGATTCGGCAAGCACAAAGCCCAGAATGTCGGCACCGAGTTCATCCGCTTTCTTTACATCCTCATACTGAGTCAGTCCGCAGATTTTAATTAAGGGTCCCTTCTTTTTCCCTGCGTATAATCTCTCCCAGAAATTACCGGCTTCATTCTTATTTATTGCACTTTTAAGCCCGGAAACAAGATCAGGATTTCTTACTACCGATTCTCCCACAAGAATACCGTTAAAACCTGAGGACAGCGCAAACTCCACATCCTCTTCATGCCTGATCCCTGATTCAAATATAAGATTCGGTTTCCAGGTGATATCCTGTTTTATTTTTATAGGTAATGTAAGGTCTATTGTAAATGTGCGCAGGTCCCTTGAATTAATACCGACAAGTTCCGGTCTGAAATCTGTAACCTTGCCAATATCCTCTTTGTCGTGAACTTCTACAAGGGCTTCCATTCCCAGCTCTTTTGCTCTTTTGTACATCCGGAAGAGCTCTTCTTTTTCCAGTATGGAAGCGATCAGTAATACAGCATCAGCTCCCGCCCGCCAGGATATCTCAATATCTTCTACCGAATAAAGGAAATCTTTCCTTAAGACTGCCTGCCCCGGATATTTATTTTTTACATTGATCAGATCATTAAGGGATCCGTTAAAGTAATGTTTTTCTGTAAGGATAGATATGACATCTGCTCCGCCATCTATATAGAGACCTGCCTGCCTGACCGGGTCATCTATAACTCCAATAGTACCTTTAGAGGGCGAACTTCTTTTAATCTCACAGATAAGTACCCGATTTTTCGGAAAAGGAACCAGAGGGACTCCTCTTCTGATAGGTATATCCAATCCCTGTCCAAAACCTTCCTCCCGGACTGATCTTTTTCTCATTGCTACAATTTCTGCTCTGATATCTTTTTTATGGGTCACAGACTCATTCCTTTAGTAACATTGATAATTTCTTCAATTTTTTTGTTGACCTTACCACTTTTAAGGGCTTCAATTGCTTTTTTGTAACCTTTCTGTATGGAATCAGCCACACCGAATAAGTAGAGTCCTGCTCCTGCATTCAGGGCAGATGCATCCATAATTGCTTTATTCCCTCGATTGTTCAGGATCTCTACAGCCATGGCGGCATTTACAGATCCGTTACCTCCTTTAAGTTCTGAAAGATCATAAAGAGGGATACCGCAATCCTCAGGATTGAATACGGAATCGGAAATAGTCCCGTCTTCATTAAGAAACACAATACGTGAAGGTCCTGTTACAGATATTTCATCAAGACCATCAAAGCCATGGACTATGGCAGCCTTTTTTATTCCAAGCAGCCTGGCCGCCTCAGCCACGGGGATACAGTATTCATCAGAATAGACACCGATAATCTGATACTCAGCACCAGCGGGATTAACAAGAGGTCCCAGGAGGTTCATTATTGTTTTTATGCCCAGTTCCTTTCTTACAGGGGCTGCATATCTCATTGCACCATGATAGGTAGGAGCAAATAGAAACGTAAAATTGGTGCTTTCCAGTAATTTCTTTGCATTTGAAGGAGAGAGCTCTATATCCAGTCCCAGTTCGGAATAAAATTCAGCACTGCCGCTTAATGAGCTGACAGCTCTGTTTCCATGTTTGGCTACAGATGCACCACAGGCTGCGGCAATCAGGGCCGAGAATGATGATATGTTAAATGTCCCAAGTTCATCCCCCCCTGTTCCACAGGTATCCAGAACAGGAGATGAAGGGTTAATGGCCGTTCTTTTTTTCTGAAGTGCAGATGCGCATCCTGCTATTTCGATCCCGGTAATACCTTTGCTGTTCAAAGAAGTTAAAAAGGCTGCTATCTGGGAGTTATTTAATCCTCCCTCTGTCAATTCCGTCATAAACCCCTCTGCTTCTTCAAAAGAGAGATCTTTACCATCTATTATACTGGTAAGAATCTGGCCTGCAGGGAAGGGTTCCCGTCTGTAATTGATAAAGTTAGCAAAGATCTGCTTTCCTGTCGGGCTTCCTATAGATTCAGGATGAAACTGGACACCTTCTACATCATATTCCAGATGTCGCACTCCCATTATTTCTCCGTTTTTACCTCTTGCAGTAATTTCCAGACAATCAGGAATTGATTCAGGTTTTATTATAAGAGAATGGTACCTTGTAAAAACTTCTTTTCCATCCAGAGTTCTGAAAAGTCCTCTTCCATCTATTGTGATATTTTCAGTTTTTCCATGCACAATATGTTCAGCCTGAACAATCTCAGCTCCAAATGCTTCTCCTATAACCTGATGTCCAAGACAGACACCAAGAACAGGAATTTTTCCGGCAAAATATTTGATGACGTCCAGAGATATCCCTGCCTCTTCCGGACGCCCGGGACCGGGAGAAATGATAATTCCATCAGCATTCAAATTTTCAATTTCCTCTATTGTGGTCCTGTCATTCCGAACCACTTTTATCTCTTTATATGTCAACTCAGTCATATACTGAAAAATGTTGTAAGTAAATGAATCATAGTTATCAATAATCAGGTACATCTTAAACCTCCACTGGTTTTTGCGCTGACCACTTTTTTAATGTAAAGAGCAGCTTATCTCTATACTAAGTACCACTAACTGGCGCAAAAAGCCCCTCCACTCCGATGGCCACTGCCAGGGCCTCAAGTTTTTCACCTGTTTCTTCATATTCCCGCATCGCGGAAGAGTCATAAACAATACCAGCACCCGCCTGTAAATACAGAAATCCATCTTTCTTAAGAGCACTTCTTATTGTGATACATGTATCCAGATCACCATTGCTTTCGATATAACCTACCAATCCTGCATAGAATCGCCTTGGTGTTTTCTCAATACCATCAATAATCTCGATAGCTTTAATCTTCGGGGCACCCGAGACTGTACCTGCCGGGAAGGTTGCTTTTATAGCATCTATACCAGTTAACCCTGGTTTAAGTCTTCCTTCAACCCTGGATGCAATATGCATGACATGGGAGAATTTTTTTACTTTCATATAATCTGTTACCTGGACACTACCCGTTATGGAAACACGTCCAAGATCATTCCTCGCCAGGTCCACAAGCATTAGGTGTTCCGCTTTTTCTTTTTCATCATTCAGCAGTTCTTCTGCCAGGAGTCTGTCCTCGTTTTCATCTTTTCCCCTTCGTCTTGTACCGGCAATGGGATTTATTACTGCGATCTCATTTTTTACCTGTATATGGGCTTCCGGTGATGCTCCGAACAGTTGATACTCACCAAAATCAAGATAGAACATATATGGAGATGGATTGACAGATCGAAGATTTTTATAGGCTTCAATTGCAGTCATTTCTGTTTTTACTGTTATTCGTCTTGAAAGGACTCCCTGAAGAAGGTTTCCCTTTATTATTTCATCCTTTACTGCATGGACACCCCTAATAAACTCTTCTTTTTCATCCTCACCGGAAATTACTTCTGCTGAAAATTCTAATACCTGATTATTAAGGTAATTAAAGTTTAGATCATTCAACTGCTCTTCTATGAGATCCAGCTCCTTATTTATATCAATTTTTGATTCTGCATAATTGATTCCCATGATGTGGAGTTTGTCAGTAAAGTGATCAAAAATTATATAGATATTTCCAAAAATGAAACATGCATCAGGAAGATCCAGATTATCATTTTTTTTGGTGAAAATTATTGTATCGCAATTTACTGCGAATTCATAAGACAGAAATCCTATCCCGCCGGTGGGCATGGGAAAGTTACTATTTTCTTTTGGATGCTGATTTGCAAAATATATAAGAATAGAAAGGATGTCAAAAGCGGAACTTCTGATGTTTTTCCTTGTCCCGTTTATTTCCATATAGATATCATTTTTCTGTTGTACTATTTTAAAGGCCTCTTTAATCAGAAGAATTGAATATCTTGATTTCCCCTGATCAAAAGATGCGGATTCAAGAATTGCTTTTGCATGAAGTTTTCTTGCAAGAGAGTAAGGAGTAAATCGTTCACCTGTCACTGTCCGAATAATCAGACTTTCATCTGTTTTTTTCATCTCTGGTCCTCCTCTTTCTTTAAAGTGTATCTATATATAGAAACGTCTGTAGAGCTACACTATCTGAAGAGGAAGATATGGTCAACAGGGATTTTTCTATTTTTGTACGGTTTTATGGCAGGCATAGGAATTCCTTGTTATAATGGGAAGGGATTTGCTAAAATAATAAGGAATATACTTACCATAAGAAAAAGAGTAAGATTACCTTGACCAAACAGTTATCAATTTATACTTTATACCCATGAAAATGTTTCTTACAAAGGTATTTAAATTTGAGTCCGCCCATAATTTAGTGGAGTATCACGGCAAATGTGAGGCTTTGCATGGCCACACATACAGATTAGAAGTTACAATTCAGGGAGTTCCCGGCGATGATGGGATGATTCTGGATTATGGTATACTTAAAGCAATAGTAAAAGAGAAGGTAATTGATCGCTTTGATCATAACTATCTTAACGATATTGTTCCCCAGTCTACAACAGAAAATCTTGTTCAGTGGATATGGAATGAAATTAAAGGTCCCCTGGAAAGTGAAACTTATTCGCTCTATCAGCTCAAATTAAACGAAACAGAAACCAATTTTGTGGTTTACAGAGGAGATTAATTCCGGTGTTATCAGATGTACAGAACGAGACGGATAATCGGGAAGTAGCTATTCGGAAAGTGGGAGTAAGGGACCTTAATTACCCTGTTACGGTACTGGATAGGACCAATGGTTCCCAGCACACAGTAGCCAATATAAATATGTTTGTTGATTTGCCCCATCACTACAGAGGCACGCATATGAGCCGGTTTGTGGAAGTCCTGGAGCGCCATACTGTAGATCTTCATCCCCAGAGTCTGGAAGAGATCCTGGATGATATGCACAAATCATTTGAATGCGAGACAGCTCATCTGGAGATTACTTTCCCATATTTTATTCGTAAAGAAGCTCCTGTTTCCGGGATATCCAGTCTTCTGGAGTATAAATGTCATCTTTTGGCAGAGAAAAATAACACCTTGAGTTTAAAACTGATAGTGGAGGTTCCTGTTACTAATCTATGTCCCTGCTCAAAAGAAATAAGTAAGTACGGAGCTCATAGCCAAAGGGGTATTATTAAAATGGAAGTTGTTTCCAGACATCTTATATGGGTAGAAGAGTTGATCCAGGTAGCAGAAGATTCTGCTTCATCTCCACTTTATACTCTTTTGAAACGGGTTGATGAGAAACATGTTACCGAAACAGCCTATGAGAATCCCCGTTTTGTTGAAGACTCTGCCAGAGAAGTTGCTGTTCGCCTTCGAAAAGATTTAAGAATAGAAAGTTTTCAGGTAGAGGTAGAGAATTTTGAGTCTATTCATAATCATTCTGCCTATGCATGTGTTTCCAGCGATTAAAGGTTGGGGTATTTGGAGAAAATAACTTCCATAGATTGAAATAGTTCATGCAGTGGTATATCTTTGTTTCGATGAGAAAGTTAATAATTGGATTATTGTTTATTTTTTCTTTTTCTGCTCTGCATGCGCTGTCAGCTGAGCGTTTATTGTTCAATGAAGCAGAGAGCAGATACAAGAATGGAGATCTCGATTTTGCATTAACCCGCTATGAAGATCTGCTGCAGGAATATCCTCTGTCAGAATATGTACCGGATGTGCATTTTAGAATTGCTGTAATTACACTTAGATCGGGGAAGATAGAAGAGGCTGAATCACTTTTTTACCGTATAGAAAAACGATATATGAATACCCGGTTTATAGATTATCTTCCATTCTGGAAGGGTTTAATAAAGTTTAAACAGGAAAATTGGGATGAAGCATCTGATCTGTTTGCCTTATTCATTGAAAATAAGCCGGTTTCGTTACTTAAAGAAGCATATCTTTATAGAGCTAAAGCTGAATATAATGCCGGGAGAATAAATCCGGCAATTTCTATCCTTGATACATGGTTTGAAAATACTGAAGATATCTATGGGGACCCTTATTTTCTTACTTTTTATCTTACCCTTTTGGAGAGAGACGGCAGATATGAATCTGTTCTGCATTTATCCGGGGAGATTACAGAGGGGTTGTTTGAAACTTCATGGATGAACCGCCTTTATCTTATTCATGCTGAAAGTCTATATAAATCCGGTAATATTCCGGAAGCAGAGATCTATTATCAGAAGATATTAAGTGCTGAGCCGGATATATCTTCTATAGGTTTTATTCGTCTGTTTTCTATCTATAAAAATGATACTGCGGGGCAGAGGGAAATTTTTGATAAGGCCCAGGTCAGGCTTTCCGGGCATCCTGTTATGTTGAACAAATTTCTTCTTCGTGTTGGGATTGACAGTTATAAAAATGGTCATTTTGAACTTGCTGCTTCTTATTTATGGCGTATCTGG
This sequence comes from Spirochaetaceae bacterium, assembly GCA_030643345.1. Classification (GTDB taxonomy): domain Bacteria; phylum Spirochaetota; class Spirochaetia; order B11-G9; family B11-G9; genus JAJRQE01. The sequence goes on along the minus strand of DAOWMA010000005.1, from coordinate 9,908 downwards.
AGAACAAGTGATATTTCTGAAATAAACAGTCTTGTCCCGGTGTATCTGGCAAAGATACTTGTGTCTGAGGATGATCGGGACGGAGCTGTAGATATTCTTTTTACTTACAATGATGCTATATCATCTACAAATGAGCTTGTACTCTATACATTATCGAATGTGCTTGTGGAAGGTGGAAAATGGAAAGCTGCGGAAGAATATCTAAAGGAATTTATTTTTACTTTTCCAAATTCAGATTATTTCAGCAGTGCAGCATGGATGTATGCCTACAGTTTATATCGATCAGGACAATTCCCTGAAAGCAAGTCGGTAATTGATTCTGTACTTGCCAATGGAACCGGTGGGTCCTATACAACAGATTTTATTCTTTTAAGTGCCAGAGTATTTATTAAATTAGGGAATAATTCCAAAGCTCTTGCAATGTTTAAAGAATATCTTCCATTTGATAGTAATAATCCCGAAATATGGTTTGATATAATCAAACTGCAGTTCGATCAGGATGATTATACCGCTGTATCCGGGACTTTTCAAAAATTACAGGATAAATCTTTTATAGATAGAAAAAGTCAGTTTATACTGCTTATAGAATATGTAGCAGGTCTTGCAGATATTGCAGAGGGCCGGTATCAGGAAGGATTAGATAAACTTTCAAATATAAACAGGGAAGAGGTGGAAGAAGCCGGGCTTGGGAGTATTTCCCCCTATATTTCATACTACAGGGGATGGGCTTCTTATCGATTGTCTGATTACAAAGAGTCTTCCAGGTGGTTTAAACTTGTTGCAGATAATTATCCGGAGAGTGGTGTATATATGGAAGCTCTTTATTTTGCCGGATGGTCTATGTATCTTAGAGGTGAATATTCCTTAGCTGCAAACTATTTTGCAGATTACAGTACCGGGTCCACCTCTGAAGATAAGGTAAAAGGGTTGTTTTTTTATGGTAAGTCAATGTATGCAGCAGAATCTGTAAATGAAGCTGAAGTTGTTTTCCAGAATATATATACAGAATATCCCCGGGACCCCTATGCCGATGATGCTCTATTTGAACATGGTCAAATACTGGAAACCCTTGGAGAATACAAGCTTGCTGTTTCCGCTTACAGGAAATTATATGATCGCTACAGAACCAGCTCTCTGGCAGAAGAAAGCCTCTTCAAGGTTGGGGAGTTGTATCTTCTTCTTAATATGTATGAAGAAGCCCGTGATGCTTTTTATTTTCACCGTCTTAAATTTCCCAAAGGCGTGCTTGGGGATGTTTCTCTTTATTGGGGTGCAGATGCAGCAGATGAGATGGGAGAAACCTATGGTGCTATTCTTCTGTTAGAGAAATTACTGGCAGGGTATCCTGATAGTAGTTTTAGACAAAATGCAATTCAGAAAATTGCTGCTTTATATGCCGGAAAAGGTGAGTATCGAAAAGCTCTGTCTTTCTACAGTGATTTTCTGGCAAACTATTCAGAATCAGATTATGCGAAAGTTGTACGTACTCAAATAAAAAAACTCAACCTGCTGCAAAGCGGTGTGGATGAATCCGAAGCGGAACTTCGTGTGTTAATTGAAGAGAAAGGGACGGGTACCGAAGAATCAAGAGAAGCCTATATTGAACTGGCCAGAATTTATCTCTACAAACTTAATAGTAGAGAAGATAAAGCTTTTGAATTGCTTAGTACAGTTGCTTCTTTAAGCGATAAATATCCGGCTTCTGCCTCAAAGGCGGTATATTATCTTGGTGATTACTATTTTCTGAAGAAGGATTATGCAAATGCAGCAAAATCTTTTATTGACGCCGCAACAATTTATCCTGAGAATAGAGATCTTATGGCAGTATCAATGCTGAGGGCAGCTGAAATGGCAATTGCAGCAGGTGACAGACAAACTGCTGTAAAGATGGTAAATCTTCTGGAGATTAATTTCCCCTCTTCTGAGTGGTTGAAAGAAGGGCAGATGATTCTTGAGAGGGCAAAATGAAAAACGGAATTATACTATTAACACTTATTATATCAATGTCTTTGTACGCAGAGGATAACGCCCCTTCTTCAACCCCTCTCATTATACCAACCGTAATTGTGGAATTCGAGAGTAGGGCTGAGAAGAATATGGAGCTGATAGTTCCTGATTATGATGAGATTGCTCTTCCGGATTTAGAGATTTATCTGGCGGACCCAGGAGAGATTCCTATTGAGGAAATGGAATTTGATCTTCCATTACCCGATTTTGTTGAATTCAATTATTCTGAAGGATCGCCTTTTTTTAGTGAAGGATTTCTGGGATTTGGTTCGAAAAACCATTTAGTTGGTAATATTTCTCTTTTTCGTCTGGGAGAGGGATTAAGGTTTTCATTATCCTTTGCTCATGATGGTTTGGATGGTTTTGGACAGAATGCTGCAGGGACCGGGTATTTCTATCGTCGTGAAGCATTTGAGGGAGATTTCAGAAACGGAGATGAATCCTTTATGTTGTCAGGTTCTATTTCGTTTAAAGAAAATGAAGATGGTCTGCAGCAGCAGGTCCCTTCCTATACTTCTGTAATTCACAGGCTGAGTAATATGGAGCTTGGCATTTCAGGTAATGGAAAATTTTCATGGAATGGAGATTTGAGTTTAAATATTGCAGAAAAAACTCTTACCGGAGAGACACCTGTTCTTTACAATGAACTTGGGTTTTCAGCTGCCGGCGGGATTGGATGGAAGAAAGACTGGTTCAGTGTTTCTCTTAAGGGAGATTATGAATATGATCAGAATGAATATATAAATACCTGTAATAATATATTTTCATCAGATCTTCAGCTTGGATTTTCTTTTGCTGCCGTAGATATTTTTGCAGATGCCGGTATTTTCTGGCTCCCTGAATTTTACCCTGAATATCCGTTCAGCATCTCCATATCCGGAGTTTCAAGGGAAATCTTTCAGTATCAGACATCAGCTGGTTACTCTATTCAAAAATATCTTAACTATAAGACCTGGAATGATTATTCATTTTTTGGAGCATCTGACGGGATTGATAAGGGATGGTTTTGGGATGGCAAGTTTACAGGTTCTCCATTACGGAATATTGATTTCGGATTTCAGTGGTTATATCGGGATATGGATAGTTATATGTCTGTGGATTTGGACTCATTTGATCTAATAACAGGTTTATTCAGAGTTACCAGTATACAGGGGAATTATCTGGATCTCTCCCCGTTCATTAAATTTGAATTATCTTCCGGATGGTCTATGTTGTTTGGGTGGAATGGTCAGATGCTTAAGGATAAAGATATTCTTAACCCTGTTTACTCTGTTTCTTCAGAAATAGAGTATTTGCGGGATGATTATGGGTTGTTTTTCTCCGGCGAATACAGTTTGGATCCGCTTATTATAATACCTTCTGTTTCTATAGGTGCTCACTATGCTGTTAGTGATGGTGTTGAGCTGAGTCTTGAGGGGCATGATATATTGGGATACTTTTCAGAAGATAGAAAATTATGGGGAAATTATATTGGTGATGGTGGTACAGTTACACTGGTAACAAAAATCTCTCTGTAATATGTATGCAATTATTTTAGTTTTAGTTAGCAATTATTAAGGAGTTGAATCGATGTTTATACTGATATCAAAAGGCGGACCAATTATGGTTCTGATTATATTTCTGTCTGTAATTGCAGGTATTATAATCATTGAACGTTTGCTGTTCTTCCGGAGAATACGGATGGATGAGGAAAAATTTATTGATCGCTTAAAAGCTTCAATTCAGAAAGGGCATTATGATGAGGCTATTGATATATGTAATAATAATGTGACCCCGCTCTCAAATTTAATGAAGGTTGGGATTGAGCATCGCAGTTATGGTAAAACCGAAATAAAAGAGTCAATTATGGCAGCAGCCAATCTGGAGGTCCCTCATCTGGAGCGGTACCTGACATCTCTTGGGACAATAGCTCATATTTCCCCTTTACTCGGGCTGCTTGGAACGGTTACAGGGAATATTAAGGCCTTTGGTGTACTTGGTCATCTTGGATCTGTCGGTGATCCTTCACTCCTTGCAACAGGTATTTCTGAAGCATTGCTTACAACTGCTGCAGGTATTGTTGTTTCTATTCCGGCCATAGCGTTTTATAATTATCTTGTTGGAAAGGCAAATCATACGATTACAAACCTGGAGAACAGGGTCAATGATATGGTCCTCTTTTTTAAAGCGGGGGTATAATGGTTTTTAAACGCCACTTAAAGCCGGTAGCAACAGTAGATCTTGTCCCCATGATCGATGTAATTTTTCAGCTGGTTATCTTTTTTATGGTATCCAGTACTTTTATTATTACACCGGGGATTCCTTTGGAGCTGCCTGATTCTACAAGTGCTGAACCGGTTGTACTTACAAAGCTCATTGTAACAATGGTTTCTGAAGATGAACTATACCTCAATGAGGAACAAACATCCCTTGCAGATCTGGGTAATCTGATAAATTCTCTTCCTGAGAATTCGGTGGATGATATTCAAAGTGTTATTATAGAAGGAGACCGAAGAGCTTCCTACAGTTTAATGGTAAATGTTCTTGATATTCTTAGAGAAAGTGGTTTTACAGGTATAAATTTACAAATGAGGGATCCTGGAAATTGATAAAAGCAGATTATAACCGTCTGTTAAAAGCTCTTGCAATAAGCATTATGTTTCATGCATTTATGTTCGGTGGGATGAATTTACTGGATTGGTTTCCTGAAATGGATATTCCCGAGCGTTTAGCTCCTGTTACTGTAAGAATAGAAAAAAGCACTTTCGCTTCTACTCTTTTACCGGTAGAAGAGGAAGTTGAATCTGTTCCTGCAGGGACAGAACACGAAACGGCAGTATCGTCAGATGTCGCTTTTACCAGTGTTCCTGATGCAGCGGAATTTGATCCCTATGCCGATTTGGAAATCAATAACAATTCGCTTTCTCACAAGGCTGTTCCCTTTTCTGATGAGTCGGATGTATCTGAAGATAAATATGTGCCTCCAGGAAGTACAATTGAATATGATAAAGAGCCTTTAGATGTTGGTGCAGTAATTTCACCTGGAGTTGAAAATGATAATGCAGATATCCGGGTTGTTTCCGGAAAGACTATAGGTGAGCTTGAAAAAGTTCTGGCCAATGAAGGAGAACAGAGTCCTTTAAGTTCCAGGGACCCTTCTAATCATGACAGTGATCTTTATGTGTATAATGATTTTCCTATAGAATTCAACAGTCCGGAAGTTACCAGAAAACTGGTAAGTGAGCCTTCTATAATTATTCCATTTGATATTTCAGATATGATCTCATCTGAAAGAACAGTTCTTGTAGAATTTTCGCTTAATGATGATGGCAGATTATACTACTTGAAAATAAAGCAATCTTCGGGTTATTCTCTGATAGACAATTCTATTATATCAGAACTTCGGAAATGGGAATTTGATAAGGCCCCTGGATCTATAGATGTTGGAGGAATTGTTACAATAATATTAAAGGGTAGATAAAACCAAATGATAATAAAAGCTGTAGGTTTTGATATTGACGGCACACTCTATCCAAATTTTTCCATGTATATTGGATCATTCACATCCTTTGTCTGGCATCCCCGTTTGGTATTCCATTTTAGTAAGGTGAGGAAAGAGATTCGCAGGATTGATCATGGTGGAGATTTTCGGGAGGTCCAGGCGAAGTTACTTGGGTATTCCATGAAGATATCCCGGAAGAAAGCTGCTGATTTGATAGAACGGCACCTTTATCAGACATGGGAGTATTCTTTCAGGGGAGTTAAGCCTTTTAAGAATGTTAGGCCGGGGCTGCTATCCTTAAAACGTGAGGGAATTAAACTTGGTGCCCTTTCTGATTTTCCTGTACAAAGAAAGTTGGAATTCCTTGGTCTTTCGGATTTAATGGATTTTGCTTTTTCTTCAGAGGAGACTGGTTATCTTAAACCTCACACTGCTCCTTTTACAAATATGATAAGCAAATTCGGTGTTAGTCCGGATGAGATCCTTTATGTTGGTAATAACTACAAGTATGATATTTTAGGTGCAAAAAATGCAGGTTTGCGTACTGCTCACCTTAGCAGAAAACCAGAGCCTGACAGCCGGGCAGATTTTTCCTTCTATTCTTTTTTAGATCTGCGGGACTGGATTTTAACGTTAAATAATTGACAACCTGGCATTCATAGGCAACAATGGTGATGTAGAGACTGGGAGAAATGTATGGAATTTACAATTGGAAATATAATAACCCTGCTTGTTGTTGTCATTATATTGGCTATCTACAGGCAGCTGGATAAAAATAACCGTTCACTTGAAAAGATAAAAAGATACTCAGAAAAAATTAAAGATGAGTTGGATACGTATGTTGATAGCAAGACTGTAGAAGTAAAGAATTTTGCAATCGAACTGGATGTGCATCAGGAGACAGGGAAAGCTATTCTAAATCGAATTTCCATGGCTGAGGAGCAGTTGGAATCCAGAGCCTCCTATATTGATAAAATGTATGAAAGGATAAATGAATACGATAAAGTACTGGATGAGTTGACTCAAATGACTCACAAAGTTCAGGATAATCTTGGTAGGCTTCATGAAGAATCAGAGTTTGTAGATAAGGTTGGGAAAAGGGTAAAAGAAGCAGGTCTCAGTATTATTAAGCTTGAAAAAGAGATTCCCGGTTTAAAAACAGAGTTTGCAAAAGAGAATATTAAAGAACTTAAGGTCGTCAGAGTTGCGGTCCTTAAAGATACTCAGAAAGTAGTTTTACATATTCGGGATGAAATATCTGCTTCCCAAAGCCGGATAGACGATTTTACCAGTATTGTAAGGGGATTGGAAAATACCAAAGAATCTATGGAAAAAGAGACTGTTATTTCAATACAGAAGTTTCTGGATGAGCAGATTTATAGAACAGAACAGTCCGGGGAACAACTTACTGCAGAGCTAATCGACAGATTTGATACTATTTTAACCAGGAAATCGGAAGAAGTAGAATCATTTGAGGCAAATATGAAGGAATCTCTTGAGAAGGTTTCCGGACATTTTGTGTCAGTGGTTGGGGAAATGGACCAGAAAACTGAGCAATTCAGGGAGCAGGCTAAATCTATTGAAGCTACTTACAAAGAATCACTCGAAGTGGCAGTGGATAGAGGTAAAGCTCTTGAAGATGAAGTATTTGATAGTTTAAAGAAAAAAATATCTCTGGATACAGATACGCTAAAAAGCGAGTTTGATGAGAGTTTAACAATGATCAATAGTAATGTTACCACTAAGTTATCTGAATTTAGCAATATTTATTCTGAGATTACTGACAAAAGTAGAAAAGAGATTAAACAGATATCAAAAGAGCTTTATGATTCTGATAGTACTGTTCGGGAGCGTATTTCAGGTGTGGAATCCAGGGTCCAGGAGTATGAGGACAATATAAATTATAAATTTACCAGGTTGGAAGATATTAGCAGTGATCTTGATTCTCTTGAGAGTAATCTAAGAGTTTCAATGGAGCAGGTTACAACCAGAATTGAAGCAGATTTTAGAAATTATGAGACACAGCAGGACCAGACACAGCAGGAATACAGACAAAAGATATCTGGCGAAGTGAAGGAATTATACACCGATCTGAATAGTCTTGAGGTTGATCTGAACGGTTTGAAGAAAAGAGCCTATGAAAATGTTGCAAAAGGGCTCAAGGTTTTTGAAGATGATTTCTTTTCCGATTTAAAAAATAAAAATGTTGTTATGGAAGAAAAGGTTATTGAATGGCAGGGAAGTATTGAAAAGAATCTTGAGGATTTGGCACGGTCAGGGGATGAAAAAAGATCTGAAATTGAAAAAGAGTACAGTGATAAGCTACGGGGAAAGTTGGAGGAGCTTCAGGAAAGAGTATTTTCAAATCAGTTGAAATTTGAAAGTCAGGTGGCTAATTTCCAAACCCGTATAGAAGACCGGATGAGTCAGTCCGATTCCTCTATACTTGCTACCGAGGAGTCTATAAAAAAAGAACTTCTTGACATACAGGAGAGTGCTAAAGCATCTTTTTCCAGAGAATTTATTGAATTTAATTCAGGTATAAGTGCACAGCTAAAGAAATCTGACAGGGAAATTGAGTCCAGGCTGAAGAGTATAGAAGAAATAGTAGGGCAGAAAGGTAAGGAACTTCTTGGATTTACAGAGAATGTACAATCGGAAGTTATTGTGTGGCAGGCTAAAATACTTCAGGAATTAAAAGAATCACAAATTGAAGTGACTTCCGGTTATGAAGATTTGAAAAAGGATGTTTTTAATAATATATCCCAGATTAAAAGTGATTTTGAATCACAGAAAGAAGATTTAATAATTGGTACCCAGGAAGAGAGGTCCAGGATAAAGAATGAATTAAAGGGTAATGCATCTGGTATTATCCAGCTGGAAACAGATCTTCGTAATAAAACAGAAACTGCAATGGAGAATTTTAACAGAGAGTATGAGGTCTTTATTCTTGAAATACAAAAGAAAAACCGGGATATGCAGGTAGATTTTGATAAAAGGATAAAAGATTTTAGAGTGATATCTGCTGAAACCAGAAATAAAACGGACCAGCTTCAGAAAAAACTTTATGGAAAAATAGAAGAGAATTATAAAATTCTTGCAGTTAATCTTCAGGAAATTGATAAACGACAAAAGGGATTTATCAATCAGACGAAAATTTTTGATCGTGCAGATTCTCTAAAGGTAAGTCTTCAGGAATCTATTGAGGATTTTAAAACGGAACTTGTTAAAGTTGAAGCGCAGAGTAATGAAGCAAGAGAGACTGAACGTAAGTTTGTTTCAATCAGGAAGCTTGGTGAAGAGGTAAATGTAAAACTGAGTCGATTTTTAGCAGAAAAGAGGCGTATTGAGGAAATGGAGGGTGATTTTAAAAAGCTGATAATAATTTCCCAGTCTATCGATACCAAATTGAGACAGGTGACTAATTCCCATGATGATCTTCAGGCAATTCAGATAAAAATTAGAAATCTTGAAGAATTGGAAAAAGAGGTTTCTGTAAAATATGAACGTTTGGAAAAGAAAGATCAGATAATTGAGAACACTACTGCCAGTGTAGATAAAAATTTCCAGCAGTTAAGTGAACTGGATGATCAGGTAAGATCTCTCAGTGACGATGTAACCCGGATACCGGAGAGCTTACATGATATATCTTCAAAAATTGAATTGTTATCCCGGAATAAGAAAAAAGCTGACGAAACAGCAAAACAGGTTGCTGAACTTGATGGACTTCTAAAGGATATTGAAGAACGGATTGAAAATATGCAGAAGGCCCGGGAATGGCTGGCAAAAACTGAAACCCGTATGGAAGAGGTCTCAAAACAAGCTCAGGAGCAGGTTAAACTGTTGGGTAGTATTCTTAAAGAGGGTAACAAGAGCGGTTCCAGGGGGAAAGGGGCACCTTCTATGGGTGCACGAGATGTTGTTATTCGTCTTGCTCATCAGGGGTGGTCCATTCAGGAAATTGCCAGTACAACAAAACTTTCCAGAGGGGAGGTGGAACTTATTCTCGAACTTCTTCCTAAGAAATAATTGTAAAGACGCCGATTCAACAGTAGGGGCAGTCACACAGGGTTTGCAAAGCAAATCCTGTGTGACTGCCCCTACTTGATGGTAATAACAATTTTTTACTAAAAAGCTTGACGGTTTACATGTTGATTAGTATTTTATGGCATACGATAAATCAATGAAAGATCAGCAAATATAATAGATTTAATGAGGGTGGTATGTCAAAGAAGCAGAAAAAAAAAGAAGAAGAAATCCTGCAGGATAAAGTAGTAGAGGACGAGTCTGTACAGGATATTCCTGTTTCTGTAAAAGATGGTGATGAGGAAGTAAGTAAAAAATCTGAAGAGGAAAAGCTTCAGGATATAATTTCCCAACTGGAAGATGAAAACAGCTCTTTAAAAGATCAAATGCTTAG
>DAOWMA010000108.1 GCA_030643345.1 Spirochaetaceae bacterium | reverse complement strand
CGGTTGTGACAGTAGTTTTTAAGGGTGGGTTTTTCAGTCAGCCCCGGTGGGGCTTTCATATTCAGAAGGGAAAGGTTTTAATGGATTACAAGGTCCTTTTTTCCGGAGATGAACTTAAAGGTATGAAAGTAGATGAAATACATCGAAGACTTGCTGATGCTTTGTCTTTTGATGAGATAGAATATCAGGTAAAAGCTGCTATTGAATTTAAAGGTAAAAAATCGGCAGAATATCTGGAACAGGTTCTTTATACCTGCCCTTCATGCAAAAAGATAGGAGCAATGTATTCAGAAGGAAAGGCTTTTTATTGTACAGAATGCGGTTATGAACTGAAATACAATCCCCTTCGCAGTTTTGAAAGTAGTAAAAATGATGTGATTTTTGATAATATCAGAGACTGGAACAGATGGCAGCAGGAAAATTTGTATAAACTTCTGGATAATCCCATTAATGGTGGTAATGTATTGATAAGAGATGAAAATCTTGTATTTCAAACTGGATACAAAAGTAACAAGTTAAAATATCTTACATCCGGCTCTCTTAACTTAACCAGTGTGGCAATAACAATAAAAGATAATTCAGGAATAATAGTAAAATTATTTCCTTTAGATCAAATTACAGGATTGAATATTCAAAATAAAGAGAGACTTGAATTTTACCATGAAGGCACCATGTATACAATAAAGGGCAGATCAAAGCGGTTCAGTGCTTATAAATGGCTTACAGCCTTTGAGTATCTTGTGAGGGATAATATTTCACAGTTTCAGGCAAAATAAATTATAGTCTTTATATACTGTTCATACTTTCTTCACATATCTAATTTATAATATATCTGATGTTTTTTGTAATGTTTACTTTGAATAGTGGCAGAAAAAGGTTATATTGTTTTAATATCAATGGTATCCATGTTAAAGTATTAAAAAGGAATTGAAAATGAAAAGATTTATTTTATCAATTTTAAGTGCATTATTGATTGGGTCACAGGCCTTTGGGCTTAATTTTCAAATTGTGACGGACCAGCTTGAAAAAACCTATGATGTGGAATTTGCTATATTGGAGGTAGAGCGTCTTGAAAAAGAGATAAGGGCTCTTTTAAATCCGGGGGATTATAATTTTGGTTTTAATCCTACTATAAAAGCTACAAGTCTGGAGGAAGGGGACTTTGGTGAGGAAATGGAACTTTCAGGTACTGCTTCATTAAAAATTCCTCTTGGTCTTTCTGATATTGAAAAAGAGAAACTTGATTTTTCTTTAAACTCTCTGAAACTGGCAGAACTTGCTGTGGCAACTGCAAAAGAAAAATCTTATATTAAATTATATAATTTATATCAAACAGCATGGCTCCTTCAGGAAGAAGAGCCTATTCTCAAGCTGGAAGTTGAAGCAGCAGAAAATTATTCCGAAATTCTCTGGCAGCGTTTCAAAGCAGGAACAGTTTCACTTATAGCTCTGGCTGCAGCTGACGAAACACTTCAGGAAAAAAATGAAGATTATTCTCAGAATATACTTAAACAGAGGCTGGCTTGGTTTGAGCTGATGTTTAATGCAAATCTGGAGATGGAAGTAGAAATTCTGGAAAAGAACATATTAAATATGGAAGATCTTCCAAAACCTCCGGAATTAAATGACTGGATTATTGAAAATCATCCTTCAGTTAAGATAGAGAGGGTGAAAATTTCACAGATAAAACAAACAATAAAAAGAATGATGAAACCGGATATTGATATTAGTATAAAGCCGTTTTTAAATTATGATGGTCATTTTGCATCACTAACTTATTCGTTAAGCGATCCTGAGCTTTCAGGTTCTTACAGCTACCCAGGTTTTACTATTGGAGAAATACCCACTGGTTCGTCCAATAATGCAGTTCCTACCTGGAATACTGGTGTTACAGTTAATATATCTCTTGGTTCCAATGGGACTGATAGCCTGAATGTTGATGCATTGGAACTTGGGCTTAAAAGTGCTGAAGCCAAACTGGATTATCTTATAGAATCACTTAATCTTGGACTAAGATCTTCCTATCAGCAGCTGGTTAGGAATCAGGGCGTATTTGATCAGGCAGAAAGGGATTTAATTAGAAGCTCTGAAAATCATAAAATTATAGAAACCAAGAAAGATCTGGGGCAGGCTTCTGAATTTGATCTTATTGAGTCCCAATCTCTTGTAGCAAGATCAGAATGGAAAATTGAAGCGGCAAGAGTTAATACAGAGCTTTCCTGGTTATCAGTTTTGGAAGCTGCATCCTGGTTTGAAAAAGTAAATATTGATTAAAGGAGTGGATATGAATAAAAAGAAAAATTTATTAGGTAGGATATCCTCCCTCAGTATTGATAGATACCGTATTGTATATCTTGGAATGGTTTTTCTGGTTCTTTTAGGAGTTTATTTTTATCAGATCCTGCCCAGGGAGTCTAAACCGGAAGTTGTGTTCCCTAAAATTAAGGTAAATACCACATTTACAGGGGCATCTCCTTTGGATGTTGAATCCCTGGTTACTAATAAGCTTGAAGCAGTTTTATCTGGAATAGATGATATAGAATTTCTTACATCATCCTCCCTTGCAGGGAGATCAGAGATCCAGCTTGATTTTTATCCGGAAGTAAATATTGAGGATAAAATAAATGAGGTAAATCAGGCTGTTCTCTCTGTAAGAGATCTTCCTGATGAAGTTGAATCACCATCAATAAAAGTTTCTACAACAGCAAATCGTGCTTTTATGGTTCTCAGTCTCAGTGGAGACCTGACACCTTTGGAACTCAAAGATGCTGCAGATATGATGATGGATGATCTATTGTCAATCAGTGGTGTAAATGATGTTAAGATTTCCGGTGAAAGGATACCTGAAATAAGGATTGTATTTGATCCTGCGAGGCTTGCAGAATTTAATTTAACAGTTGACGATTTACTTCAGGCTGTGAGGTTAAGACATAAAGATACCCCTGCAGGGGATGTCATTTTGGATGGAATGCATTATTACGTGCGGGTTTTAGGGGCCTATGCCGATATTGATGAAATTAAAAGGACCCTTATTTCTCTTCCCGGTGGTGGAACACATTTTCTTAAAGATCTTGCATTAGTAGACGAGACATATAAACCAAGAACAAACTATTCAAGACGCTCTGTTAACCTTGCGACTGAAGATGCTGCTATGAAGTCGGCAATTACTCTTTCCCTTTACAGGGATGGAGGAACAGATATTATTGGACCCAGTGTGGAAGTTAACAAAATTATAAGTAATCTTGATGATGGACGTTTTCCTCCCGGTCTTGATGTTCTTGTAATTCAGGATGATGCTGTTTCTGTTCAGGAGGATCTTGATGATGTTCTTGGCAATGCAATATCCGGACTGCTTATAGTTGTGCTGGTTCTGTTTCTCTTTTTAGGTTTAAAGGAAGCCTTAATTACAGCTTTAATTATACCTTTTTCACTATTTATCGCTTTTATGGCTATGAACAGTGTTGGTATGACTTTTAATACTATGACCCTTCTGGCAATGATAATTGCTCTGGGGCTTCTTGTGGATAATGCCATAGTTGTAATGGAGAATGTAGCATTTTTTAGAGAAAAAGGCCTATCCCGGGTACAGGCTGCCAAAGAGGGGACAGCAGAAGTAGCCCCTTCAATTCTTGCTGCAACACTTACAACAATGGCTGCCTTTATTCCTATTGCATTTATGGGTGGTAGAATTGGATTAATAATAAGTGTAATTCCTTTGACAATTATATTTATAATTGGTGCTTCCCTGCTAATTGCCCTGACAATTACACCTACTCTTAGCTCCAGATTACTATCTAAAAAAACAGGACATAGAGATCTACGAAAATTTTCAGTAGTTCGTGAGCTTGTGGAAGCAGCACTTATTGTTGGATTATTTATGGTTGCTTTTTTTACTGATGGTAAACCGGGATTATTATCTTTTGTTATGGGTCTTGTTATGGCAGGTGTTTTTGCTATTAGAATATTTTCCAGATATAAGGGTATTGATGCTTTTGGTAAAGCTGCAGTGATCTATGAGAAATTCTTAACCCGTCTCATTAAAAAACGTCGAAACAGAATTATTGTTCCTTTAATTGCACTTATAGCTTTAATTGGGGTATTAGCGACAATTCCTATGGGACTTTTAAAAATAGAACTTTTTCCAATAAAAGATGAAACTTCACTTTATGTTATTATATCCACACCTGAATTCAGTTCACTGGATGATACTGATTCTATTACAAGAAGGGTGGAGGATATGCTTTTGGGAATAGATGGTATAAATACTATTTATTCTGAAGTCGGGGTGGATTCTATGAGAGAAGCCGAGATTGTGCTTAATCTTAAATCCGGGGAAGAAAGATCCTGGACAACAAAGGAGATGATCCCAACTCTCCTTAAACAGGTTATGACAATCTCCGGCGCTAAAATTACAATTGGAACGGTTGCAGGGGGAAAGACAGCAAACAGTCCACTGCAGATTAAACTTATTGGAAATGACATGGATCATCTTTCTTCCTCTTCAAAAGATTTGGTTAAATTACTTGGAAGTATTGAAGGTGTTGGTAATCCTTTTACAGATATGGAATCAGGTTATCCTGAAGTACAGATTTTAATGAAACCAATTGTAGCAGCAGATCTGGGAGTTGATGCCACTACTCTTGGTAATACTGTTAAATCTGTTATAAGCGGTCAGGTGTCCGGAACCCTTTTAACAGCAGACGGGGATTTATCTATGCGTTTTGCTGCTAAAGAGAGCAAAGTTGATTCAGTTCAGGATTTGGAGAAGATTTTTATAGAACTTAAAGATGGAAGCAGGGTTCAGCTGACCCAGGTTGCCTCTCTGGCAGAAACTAATGGCCTTGGTACAATCCGGCACAATGCCGGGGATCGAACTGTTACAGTTTATGGATTATTAATGCCGGATGCAAATATAAGGGATATAGTAGCAGCTTTTAATGATCTTATGGAAGATACCGAACTTCCTGATGGTCTTCGATACGAATGGGCAGGTGAAGCAGCGGATCTGGATGCCTCTTTTAGTGAAATGACAGTTAATCTGGGTCTTGCCATGCTTGTTGTTTTCCTTATTCTGGCAATGCAGTTCGATTCTTTGACCCAGCCTTTGGTTATCTTACTTTCGGTTCCCATGGCCATTATTGGCGTTTTTTCAGGGTTACTTCTTACTGGAAATAATTTTGGATTGTATGCCTTTATGGGGGTAATAGCACTGGTTGGTATTGCCGTCAACGATGCAATTGTGCTTGTAGACACAGTAAACAGAAATAGAAAGGATGGTATGAGCCTGGCAGAGTCCCTGACTGATGCTGGGCGCAGCAGGTTCGGACCTGTTCTTGCGACAACTTTAACGACCATTGGAGGTATTCTCCCTCTTGCTTTTAAAGATGAAAATTTTGCACAGTTGAGTATATCTCTTATATTCGGCCTTATGGCTTCAACTATATTAACACTGATTGTTCTCCCCATTATTTATCATATTGTGGAAGATGCAAAGGTTAAGTTTAAAAAAATAATTCCAATATTTATTGATGAGGAGATTGAGAAATGAAACTAGATAGATTTATTTTTATTTCAATGATAATAACAGTATTTATATTTTCTGCATGTACTAACCCTGCAGAACAAAGTTCGGCAGCTGGTTCAGTTAATACATCCTCAAAGGAAAGTTCTTCCAGTGAGATTGTTGTAGATTTAAGCAGTCCCCCTCCGGGTTCAAATGCAGACCAGACAAAATGGGACAGCTTTGATGATACAAAGAAACAGGAATCCTGGGATAAGTATGTAGCCGATAATACTCCTTCTGCTGATAGTGCATCTCAGACAGGTGAAACTGCTCCAGTTGAAGAGGCTGTAGTGAGAACCCCCGGTAGCGGTGGCGGAGGTGGTGGGGGATCCTCTATTATTTCTGTTACTGTAGGTGAGCTGACCAAAGCGCCAATAAACCTTTATTATTATGGGCTTGGAGAACTAAAAGCAGGTGATGAAATTCGGGTTGCTCCGGGATCCACAGGAACTGTTGCTTCTCTTTATATTTCAGTGGGTGATTTTGTTGAGCCTGGTGATCTGCTGTTTTCTTTAGATAATAATGACCTTGTTAAAAATATTGAGAGATCCAGTGAGAAATGGAATACAGATCTGGAGCTGGCTGCAATAAAGCTTAATGAAGCTAAGGATAATTATGAGACAACCAACAGTCTCTACTCAAAAGAACTCATTTCAAAATCAGAGTATGATAAGGCAAAACAGGTCTGGGAAGAAGCTAAGCTCAATTATGAGAAAACACAGATTGCAAAAACAACAGAGATCGAAAATCTACAGGAAAATCTAAGAACTACTCTGGCAATCAGTCCTGGTCGGGGATTTGTATCGGATATTACGTTTAGAAGGGGAGAATCGGTTAATTCTGCAGATTATGTGGAAATTATTGATATTGAGAAGATTGCAGTTAGTATATTGGTCCCTGAAAATATAATTACCAGAATTAAACATGGCCAGAGGGTTGTTGCCAAGCAGGCTTCTGCACCGGCATATATACTTGAGGGTGCTGTAATATCCATGGGGCTTAAGGCTGACAGTAATCGAACTTATGAAGTAATAGCAGAGTTTGATAATCCTAATCAAAAACTCCTTCCCGGCATGCTGATGGAAGCACAAATTCAGATGGTACAGTACAGTTCTAATTTTATTGTACCTAAAGAAAGTGTAATTACTGAGGGATCGGATCAGTTTATCTACCGGATAAAAGATGGAGTTGCAGAGAAAATTCCTGTAGAAACAGGTCAATCAAGAGGGGCCCTCATGCAGATCAATGGTCCTCTAAAAGAGGGAGACCTTCTTGTCCTTCAGGGGCAGACATATCTTCAAAAAGGTACTACAGTAAATGTAGTTGAAACAAAAGAATACCTGCCAGATAGTAAGGAGTTTTAGATAATATTCAGTATTTAACTAATATTACCTGATTATATCCTGTAATAGGTAAGCGGATTGGTTTGTTCCCGTAGTGGCAGGTCGCAACAGGTGGAGAAAGTCAATCATGACAGTTTCTTGCGGAATTTAATAACACTTGCTGCAAATATTCCAGCTCCCAGCAAAAAAATTGGAATAATCTGGTCCAGTAGAAATATTAACGGAGTTGCTTTTAGATAAATTTCTCT
>DAOWMA010000195.1 GCA_030643345.1 Spirochaetaceae bacterium | reverse complement strand
TTTACCTCTACCATTGGTTTTACATTATCGAGGGCCTTAAGAAAAACTTCTAAAGGTTTTTCATTCCCTTTTGCCTTAATAATATCCATCGCTCCATAGAGCATTCTGGTACTGATAGACTTTTTACCATCCAGCATCATCCTGGTAATAAATTTTGCTACAACTTTACTGTCAAATCTAGAATCAGGAAGAATTTCTCTGACTGGTGCAACTTTTCGTCTTGCCATTTTTCTTCCCCCTATGCCTTAGGCCGCTTAGTGCCGTACTTCGACCTGCTGGTCCTTCTGTCATCTACACCCAGAGTATCCTTGGCACCCCTTACAACATGGTACCTGACACCTGGAAGATCTTTAATTCTACCACCCCGAAGAAGAACAACAGAGTGTTCCTGCAGATTGTGTCCTATTCCCGGTATATAAGCAGTAACTTCCATTCCATTTGTAAGCCTAACTCTGGCAACCTTTCGAAGAGCAGAATTTGGTTTTTTAGGTGTTACTGTCATCACACGGGTACATACTCCACGTTTTTGAGGACACGATTCAAGGGCAGGGGATTTGGTCTTTTTTATAATAGACTTTCTTCCCTTTCTAATAAGCTGATTGATTGTCGGCATCTGATTGATACCCTCCCTTTTCTTTTTTACCAGGCACCGGCCCGGCATTCTTCACACCGTTCCCCAAACCGCCGGGGAACAATTTATTACAGCTTTTTGCGCTGTACCACATTTTGTATTTAACAAATAGCTCTTCTCTAATAGAGGGCTACTACCTGGCGCAAAATAGCCATGCAATCGTAAAAATAAGCCACATCGCAAAAGCCTCTATTACATAACCTGGAGTAATATTTCCTACTACTGACCAGGTACAACAACACTATTGTCAGATTCTTTAGTTTCGGCTTCAGCCTCAGACAAACTTTCTAACTTTCTTGCTTCCAGTATACGTTTTACACTGGCATCAAGATCTTCCTTGTTTTCATCGTAAAGTTTTACATTCCGGTACTTCTTCATTCCGGTTCCAGCCGGAATCAAATGACCGATAATAACATTCTCTTTCAGACCCCGAAGAGTGTCGACACTACCAGCAATTGCAGCATTTGTCAACACTTTGGTAGTCTCCTGAAAAGAAGCTGCAGAGATAAAAGAATCAATATTAAGAGATGCACGGGTTATACCAAGAAGCATAGGTTTGGCAACTGCAGACTCCCCACCCTCTCTCAGGACCTTGGCATTTTCAGTATGGAATTTATACTTATCTATCTGCTGTCCGTAAATAAACCCGGTATCTCCAACCTGAACAATCTCCACTTTCCTCATCATCTGTCTAACAATAGAACCAATATGTTTATCATTAATATTAACACCCTGAAGCCTATACACTTCCTGGACCTCATTCACAAGAAATGACTGAAGAGCATTTTCTCCCAGAATATCCAGAATATCATGTGGATCTTTAACTCCTTCACACAACTCTTCCCCGGCCATTACAAAGTCTCCATCCCTTACAAGAAGATGCTTGCCAATAGGTACCTGATGTTTATACTCATTTCCATATATATCTACTACAAATACTACACGCTTACCCTTAACTATATTCTTAAACTGAACGGTCCCGGATATTTTCGAAAGGACCGCAGCATTTTTTGGTCTCCGGGCTTCAAAAAGCTCACCGACCCGGGGAAGACCACCGGTAATATCTGCAGTCTTAACAGATTCCTTAAGAAGCTTAGCAAGGGACTTACCCTTTTTAACTATATCCCCGTCCTCTATACTAAGATAAGAGGACCCAGGCAAAAAGTAAGTAGCAATATCATTGCCATCGTCATCCATCAGAACTATTCTCGGCTGCAGGGTTTCAAGAGAAATCTCATTTATCTTCTTTTCAGTGTTCCCTGTATCCATATTTATCTCTTCTTTAAGAGTCATACCAAGGATAATATCTTCAAATCTTACAGTCCCGTCATATTCAGCGATTATCGGTTCAGAGAAAGGATCAAAAGTTGTTATAGATTCATTTGCAGGAATCAACTCACCTTCTTTTACAAGAAGTTCTGCACCATTTCTAATTTCCAGCTTCTGGTCCTGCGCAACCAGTAAAAGCATATTTTCTTTTAGATAAACAAAACCTATCTCCTCTGCCCCTACTTCACCACTTTTCTGATCAACAAGGACTTCACCACCTGTAACTTTCTGACCATGAACCACCATAATCTTCGCAGATTTTTCCATTTTGATCTCTCTGAGGACCTTTGCAACTGTCAGATACCCTTTTCTGGTAAAAAGTACATCTCCATTTTCCAGAGTTACCGTATTTCCTATAATCTCTTTTATAACAACAGGATAGGACAAAATAGTTTTGTTTTCTTCACTTATCTTTGTTGCCGCACCACCAACATGAAAGGTCCTCATAGTAAGCTGTGTTCCTGGCTGTCCGATTGACTGAGCTGCAATTATTCCTACAGCCTCTCCTATATCCACAGTTTGATTAGTTGCAAGATTACGACCGTAACACATCCGGCAAACACCATGCTCCGCCTCGCATGTAAGTACAGTACGAATTCGTACAGTTTCTACACCTATTTCTTCGATTTTTGCAGCAAGTTCATCAGTAATATATTCATTTACATCTATTATTATTTCACCGGTTATTGGGTGCTTAACCCTCTCCAGTGTAAAACGACCGGTAATTCTATCCCTAAGCGCTTCGACAATATCTTCACCATCTTTAAGGGCACTGATATCAATACCATTAATTGTTCCACAGTCATCTTCATTAACAACCATATCCTGGGCTATATCAACAAGTCTTCGGGTCAAATAACCTGCATCTGCTGTTTTAAGAGCAGTATCTGCAAGACCCTTTCTGGCGCCATTTGTCGATATAAAGAATTCAATAATGGAAAGGCCCTCTTTGAAGTTTGACCGTATAGGAAGCTCTATAATATCCCCGGAAGGTTTTGCCATAAGACCACGCATACCCGACAACTGCCTTATCTGGGTCCTGGACCCCCTTGCTCCGGAATCTGCCATCATATAAACAGGATTAAAGCCATCTTTATCTTTCTTAAGAACGTCCATGAGCTCATTAGTAAGATCTTCATTAGTCTTGCTCCAAACCTCAACAACCCTGTTATAACGCTCTTCATGAGTAATGTGTCCCTGAACATACTGCTTCTGGATCTCTTTAACCTGATTATTTGCATCTTCGATCATATCTTTTTTCTTTTCAGGTATAACGATATCATTAAGACCGATTGTAGCACCAAATACTGTTGCATACTTAAAGCCTATATCTTTAATAGAATCAAGCATTTTTACAGCAACAGGAGGTCCAAAACCAGCATAAGTTTCAGCTACAAGAGCACGAAGCTCCTTATCACCTAACACCTTATTTACAAATCCTACTTCAGAAGGCATTTCTTCATTAAAAAGGACCCTTCCGGCACTTGTTTCTATTATTTCCCCATTGATTTTCAACTTTATTTTTGAACTGTAAGCAATTGCACCGGAATCTCTGGCCAGAATAACCTCATCCGGGCTGGTATAATACTTGCCCTCACCAAGAGTCCCTTTGGTAATCTTGGTTAAATAGTTGATACCAAGGACCATATCCTGGGAGGGAAAAACTACAGGACTGCCATTGGCAGGATTAAGAAGGTTATTTGATGAAAGCATCAAAGTCCAGCACTCTATCTGAGCAGCCTGGGTAAGGGGCACATGAATAGCCATCTGATCACCATCAAAGTCAGCATTATAAGCATGACAAACAAGAGGATGCAGTTTTATTGCCTTTCCCTGAACCAAAACCGGCTCAAAAGCCTGTATTCCCAACCGATGCAAGGTAGGAGCACGGTTCAGGAGAACAGGGTGCTCTTTAACTACAGTATCCAGAACAGACCATACTTCCTGTGTTTCCTGCTCAACAAGAGTCTTTGCTTTCTTTATATTATAAACCACATCTTTTTCTACCAGCTTACGCATAATAAAAGGTTTAAACAACTCCAAAGCCATCTTGGTGGGAAGACCACACTGATGCAGTCTAAGTTCCGGACCAACAACAATAACAGAACGACCGGAATAATCTACACGTTTACCTAAAAGATTCTGTCTAAATCTTCCCTGCTTTCCTTTCAACATATCAGATAGCGATTTAAGAGGCCTGTTGGAAGCACCCTTTACAACTTTTTTCTTTTTTGAATTATCAAAAAGGGCATCTACAGCTTCCTGAAGCATTCTTTTTTCATTTCTAATAATAATATCCGGCGCATTAAGTGCCATAAGCCGTTTAAGTCTGTTGTTTCTATTTATAACTCTTCTATACAGATCGTTAAGATCAGAAGTGGCAAACCGGCCTCCATCCAACTGGACCATAGGACGAAGCTCCGGGGGGATAACAGGAATAACATCCAGGATCATCCATTCCGGTTTATTCACAGAATCTCTGAAATTTTCTACAATCTCAATTCTTTTAAGAAGGCGCTTATCAGTTTTAACACCCTTCTCGATCATTTTAGCCCTCAGCTCTGCTGAGAGAATATCAAGATCAAGGTTTTCGAGTAAAGTTCTTACTGCTTCTGCCCCAATTCCAGCTGTAAACCCAACGCCATACCGCTCTTTAGCATCAAGATACTCCTCTTCTGTAAGAAGATCCATTATTTTAAGGTCAGTATCACCAGGGACAATAACCACATATTTCTCATAGTAGAGAATAGAGCGCAGAGAAGCGATAGTAAGATCCAACAGGAGACCTAGTCTGGAAGGTACAGAACGATAATACCAGATATGTGAAACAGGTGCGGCCAGCTCAATATGGCCCATCCTTTCCCGACGAACTTTAAAATGTGTAACCTCTACACCGCAACGGTCACATATTACACCCTTGTACCGGATAGATTTAAACTTACCACAGTAACATTCCCACTCTTTAGTTGTACCAAAAATACGTTCACAGAAAAGTCCTTCCTTTTCCGGTCTAAGAGTTCTGTAATTTATTGTTTCAGGTTTTTT
>DAOWMA010000215.1 GCA_030643345.1 Spirochaetaceae bacterium | reverse complement strand
TTGCTGGTATGGTGAATATGACAAACTTACATGTTTCGATCGTTTTCTTATGGATTTTACAGGTAGTCATCTGGATGATCTGCAGGAGAAAATTATATATATCGGTGATTCACCAAATGATGAACCGATGTTTGAGAAGTTGAAATACAGTGCTGCAGTGAATAATATTGTTAATTTTCTGGAAAGGATGGAGCATTATCCTGCATATAAGTCATCAAAGGATTCCGGAGAGGGATTTAAGGACATTGTTGACACAATTCTTACAAAAAAAGGATATTAATCCATGGTGGGAACAAGGCATACCTTGTCTCCACGTGGTTTTAATATAAAAAAATAAAAGGAGATAGTAAATGAAAAAATTACTACTAATTCTCGTGATTCTGCTTGTTGTAGCAGGAGTAGCTTTTGCTGCAGGACAGAAAGAGAAGGAAGAAAGTTATTTGCTTCCTGATGATGTTAAAGCACAGGGAACTGTTACTTTCTGGCATGCAATGAGCGGAAGTAAAACTGCAATTGTTGATGGATATGCCGAAGAGTTTATGAAAAGGCATCCTGAAATAACTATCGATGCAGTTTATTCCGGTAGTTACGCTGAAACAGTTACAAAGGGTCTTGCCGCTATAAAAGCTGGTAAACCTCCTGTTCTTCTAATGTCTTATGAAGTTGGAACACAGACTATGATCGATTCCGGAGCCATTATTCCTGTTCACACCTTAAATAAGGGTGAAATAAATTTTGATGATGTAACTGGTCCAATCGCAAAATATTACAGCGTAAATGGCAAACTGAACAGCATGCCTTTTAACAGTTCAACTGCAATGCTGTACTACAACAAAGACTTGTTCAAAGCTGCGGGACTTGATCCAGATAAACCACCAACAACCTTTGATGAAGTGTACGAATACAGTAAAAAAATTATGGATGCCGGTTTATCCAGCGGTGGAATCTCATTTGGATGGCCAGCATGGATATTTGAACAGATGCATGCTTACCACAATGAATTTTATGCAAACAATGAAAATGGACGAAGCGGAAAGAGAGCTTCGGAAGTAATGTTTAACGGCAAATTGGGAGTACAAGTACTTACTGAATGGCAGAAATGGGCTAAAGACGGAGTCCTTGCTTATGGTGGAAGAACCTACAAGGCTAATGATCCATTTATAGCCGGGGAGTTTGCAATGCTGGTACAGTCAACCTCTTCTCTGGCTGGAATCATCAAATCTGCTGATTTCGAAGTCGGTACTGCATTCCTGCCACATTTACCTGGGTATGAAAAGGGAAACAGTGTAATTGGAGGAGCAAGTATCTGGCTCCTTAAGGGACATTCGAATGAAGTTAATGCTGCAGCATGGAAGTTCCTCCAATATCTTTTTGAAGAAGAGAATGCAGTTGCGTGGCATAAGGGAACAGGATACTTTCCTGTAAACAGTAAAGCTTATGGGATTCTTATGAACGAAGGCTGGTTTGATAAGGAACCTAGATTCAGAACTGCCTTTGATCAGATTCTTGGAGGCAGTGACTCAAAAGCGGCTTCAGGAGTTCTTCTTGGTAATTTTGTCGAGATAAGAGATATAATGGGTGCTGCAATTGAAGATGCAGTTGTTAATATGAAAGACCCAAAAACAGTACTCGATGAAGCAAAAGTCAGATGTGATCGTGTTCTTTCGGATTACATTTCCACAGTAGAATAATAGACAACAAATAAAACAGGGACGGTTTTTCTGTCCCTGTTTCTTTTATAAAAGGAGTGGTTGTGCAAACTACGTTTAAATCGAGCAAATGGTTGCCTTATTTGCTTTTATCACCAAGTGTGATTATAGTTTTTATATTCTTTATTATTCCCAGTGCTGAGAGCCTTTTTTACAGCTTTTTCAGGCTTAATATAACCGGTACCAGAAAGATATTTGTAGGTTTTGGCAATTTTATACGTTTGTTCCAAGATCCTGAATATATTGAGTCTCTTTTCCGAAGTTTTATGTTTACAGTTATTGTAGTTGTAGTTGGACTTTCTGTAAGTTTGGGTATTGCTATGATTGCAAATAATAAGATGAAGTTTTTTAATGTGTACAGAACGCTTCTTATCTGGCCGTATGCTCTGTCTCCTGCTATCACCGGGATGATCTGGGCATTGATGTTCAATCCTACAATCGGTGTAATCTCAAATATTTTGCATAATCTATTTGGTGTTTCGTTTAATTTTATAAACAACAGCAGCCATGCGATGATTTTTATAATCGTAGCAGCTGTCTGGAAGATGCTGGGTTACAATATTATTTTTTTCCTGTCAGGTCTTCAGGGAGTTCCGGCAGAACTTATAGAAGCTGCAATTATTGACGGAGCAAATCCGTGGAAGAGATTTAGACATATTATTTTACCTCTTATTTCTCCCACAACATTCTTTTTACTTGTCATGAATACTCTTTATGCTTTTTTTCAGCAGTTCGGGTTACTTCATGTCGTTACTGAAGGTGGACCCGGAAGAGCTACCGACCTTCTGGTCTATAAATTATATCGGGATGGATTTATATCTATGAATACGGGTTATGCATCTGCACAATCGATTATTCTTCTAATAATTGTTGCAGCTATAACACTTTTCCAATTCAAATCTGCAAAAAAGAGTGTATTTTATGGAACTTAAAATAATGAATAATAGAAAACTCCTAAAAAATATTTCTTCTCACTTAATAATGCTTATTGTTTTGTTAGTTGTTCTTTTTCCAATGATTTATGCTATTGTTGTGAGTACCCAGACTAATTCAGAGTACTATAAATTCCCTCCGAACATGAGACCCGGAACCGGGGCAGTGGAGAACTACATCGATGCCTGGCAAAAAGGTGATCTTGGACGTCTTCTTTTTAACTCAACCTTTATCTCTCTTTTTGTTGCTCTGGGGAAAATAATTTTAAGCATACTGGCAGGATTTACTTTTGTGTATTTTAAGTCTAAAGGGAAAATATTTTTCTTCATAATGATTTTAATTACGCAGATGCTGCCTTTGCCTGTACGTATTGTTCCGACATATATGCTTATGAGTCAATTTGGGTGGGTTAATACATACTGGGCTTTGACTATACCTTTTTTTGCAAGTGCCACCGGAACTCTGTTGTTTAGACAGCTATATATGATGATACCAACATCCTTTGCTGACGCTGCCAAAGTGGATGGTGTTAACTCTCTTCAGTTCCTATGGTATATTGTAATTCCACTTTCTAAAACAAATATCGCTGCTCTTTTTCTTATTGAGTTTATTTTTATATGGAATCAATATTTGTGGCCACTTATTGTCGGAAATTCTAGAGAAGTAAGGGTTGTACAGATCGGTTTAAAACAATTGATTGATACTGATGCTGCAGTAAGCTGGAATGTCTTAATGTCAGGTACCGTTCTTGCGATGATACCACCGCTGATTATTTTAGTAATTTTTCAGAGCAGCCTTATTAAAGGATTAGCTTTGGGTCAGGATAAGTAGAATTGTACATGCAAATTCCTAATATAGATACTATTGCTGAAGCAATTCGTAAAAAACTTACATAATAAAAATCATTTTTTATATTTACACGTAGAGACAGGGTATGCTTTGTCTCTACGTTGTTCTCCAATCAGATCTTATTCTGCAGATCTCGGTATTATCAATAAAAAGTGTATGCTGGAAATCTCCCGGATGATCTTTACCCATTGAAAGTTCTACCATGTTACTATACTTAGCTTCAGATAAAAAATTTATTTCCAAGGAAAAGGGAATATGAGCTTTTCTGTAATCAGGATCAATTCCCTCCATTCCCCACTCAATATACTTGATATTATTTACATGGTTGTTCAAATCAAGATCACTGTATCTTACATGGAATGACTTTGAAGGAAGGGAATTTTCAAGAGGAGGTAGTTTAGTCAGTGGGCGTTTGAAACCTCTTTGTATGTCCTTATAATCAAAGGTGACCTCGTTTTTTGAAGGATGAACAGGGCGGCCTTTCTCAGTATCAATGAATACCCAGTAACTGGTTGCTGTTCCAATAATTTTACCACTACTGTTTTTGATTTCAAAATCTCGGATAAAAAACAGTTTTTCAGTATCAGCAGGCCATGTTTTGATGGTAATTACTTCTCCAAGTGAGATTAAGTCTTCAATTTCTACTGCCAATCGGCTTACAACCCAGGTCCTGTTGTTCTTTAAAAGGTATTCAACCCCAAGACCCAGTAATGCTGCATGGTTGGAGGCTGCTTCCTGAAGAAACTGGGCAAGTGCCTGGATGGTTAGTCTGTTATGAATATCAACTTCATACGTATGTACTTTAAAGTTTTCTTTGTAGACTTTTAAAGGAGATTTACTTTCCATTTTTATATCCATTGGGATTACCTGTCTGCCAGCGCCAGGCATCCTCGCACATTTCATCCATTTCTCTTGTTGCCTTCCATCCTAATTCTTTCTCTGCTTTATCCGGAAGAGCATAACATGATGCAATATCTCCGGACCTTCTTTCTGTAAATCGGTATTTCAGCTTTTTCCCACAGGCTTTCTCGAATGCATGAAGTGTTTCCAGAACACTGTATCCTTTTCCAGTCCCAAGGTTGTAAATGTTCAGGCCGGAATTGTCTTTAATTTTTTTAAG
>DAOWMA010000079.1 GCA_030643345.1 Spirochaetaceae bacterium | reverse complement strand
ATAAAAGGTAGTTTCGATATCAATCATTCCAAGGCCTGGAATATAGTTTTTATCTGATTTTCCGGATAATTCAACATGTTCAGGATCCATTATCCGCCTGCCAAGCATTTGGAATCCTCCGCAGATACCAATAATGGTTACGCCCTTTTCTTTCATGTTTTTCAGTGTTTTGGAAAACCCCTTTTTAATAAGCCAGGACAGATCACTGGATGTATTTTTACTTCCTGGAATAATAATACAGTCAAACTTAGCTTCCAGATCTTTCGGGTTTTTAATAAGAATAATTTCAACATCCTGTTCCTGCATAAGAGGGTCCATATCTGTAAAGTTGGAAATATAGGGAAGATCAATTAGACCAATACTAATCAATTCATTAGCTTCTGGTCTCTGTTTGGCTGAACTAAAATAACTGCCGTCTTTAAAGGACACGGAATCTTCTTCCGGCAGATTAAGATCAGGAATAAATGGTACAATTCCCAGAATAGGTTTTCCTGTATATTCAAAAAGGTAATCATGAGCAGAATTGAGAAGGCTGGAATCTCCTCTGAATCTGTTTACAATAAACCCTTTTACAAGATTTCGTTCCCATTCTTCAAAAACTGCCATAGTTCCAATGAACGAAGCATATACTCCGCCACGATCTATATCTCCTGCAATTAAAACTGGAGCATTTGCATATCTGGCCATTCCCATGTTTACAATGTCGTTCTTCTTCAGGTTTACTTCGCCAGGACTTCCTGCTCCTTCGATAATGATTACGTCATATTCTGATGTGAGATCATCATAGTTTTTTTCGACTACTGCTCTGGCTGTTTGCTTAAACTCTTTCCAGTTTCTTACACTCATATTACCGGCAGGTAATCCGTTTAGAATAACCTGCGATCCTTTTTCAGAGGATGGTTTTAAAAGGACAGGGTTCATGCGTACATCAGGATTTATATTACAGGCCCTTGCCTGGAGAGCCTGGGCCCTTCCTATTTCTTTTTCATTCAGGGTAACTGCAGAGTTATTTGACATGTTTTGTGCTTTGAAGGGGGCAACTGCATATCCATCCTGGTAAAGTACTCTGCACAGACCTGCTGTCAGTATACTCTTACCGGCATTTGAGGCTGTGCCTTGTATCATTAGGGGTAGGGCCCTCTTTTTGATTATTGATGGGACCTCAGTTCCCCTGTCTGTGCCTTCTTTGGAGAAAGAGGCGAGAGAATTGATCAGTTTCTCATTTTCCCGGGATGTTCTGACAGCAATACGAAAGTATGAATCGTCCAGCCCTATAAAACTGTCGCATAATCTTATGATTATTCCTTTTGCTGCAAGATATCTATAGAGTTCTTTTATTTTTACAACAGGGTCTGTAATTTTTATAAGAAGAAAATTTGCTTCTCCATTGAAGGGCTTCAGCCAGGAAAAAGTTTCCAGTTCTTTACTAAACTCCGTTCTCAAGGTTGCCACAGTTTTAACTGAATCTTCAAAAAACTGAATGTCATCAAATAATCTTTCTCCTATCTTCATAGCAAGAGTGTTCACTGACCAGGGAATCTGAGTTTCTCTGATTTTTTGTATGATACCTGGGTCCCCAAGGCAGATCCCAAGGCGAAGACCGGGTATCCCGTAAAACTTGGTTAGAGAGCGAATAACTATAATGTTTGGGACCTCCGTCCCTGCAATTGCCTCTATAATTGAACGGTATCCGGGGATAAAGTCTGCAAAGGACTCGTCTATACAAAAAAACGAATTCTTATGTTTTTTTGCCAGATCTTTTATTTCAGTAACTGGTATGGATTTCCCTGTTGGATTATTGGGTTGTCCTATGTATAGTAATTTCCGGTCTGTAGAAAAATCTATTTTTTTGCTGAGTTCCTCTAAATTCAGAGTGAAATCTGTTTCCTCCCTAAGCATTACAAAAGAAGTTTTAATTTTTCCGGAAAATTTTTCGTATTCACTGTAAGAAGGAACAGGAATAATAATATGATCTACACCAAGAATATCAGGGAGGATTGAAATAAACTCACTGGCACCATTCCCAAAGATAATCCTGTCAGAACTTATAGAAAAATGCTTAGCTGCTGCTTCCTTTATCTCTTTCTGTTCAGGATCAGGATAATGAACAAGAGTTTCAATATTTCTGTTAATCTCTTTTCTAAGCCAGGGTGGGAATCCTAAAGGATTGATATTGGCACTGAAATCAATAGGCTCTTCTTTCAGATTATTATCTTCCAGAAACTTTCTTATGTTTCCACCGTGATACTTCAGAACAGTCTCCCCATGATCTCAGCCATTACTATTAAATGAATAATTTCTCCTATCTCAATCGTTAGTCCTATGGAATCACCTGTGTATCCCCCTACAAGTTTTTTGGATATTCCGGATACAGCCAGCCCGGATATAATCGCTCCTGTGAAAGGGGTAAGGGCCAATAAAACTCTAACAGATGTTGGTATAGAAAAAAGAACGATGGAAAAAGGTATAGATAAAGAGAGTACTATTCCTGCAGCAACAAGCAGCGGGGAGTAATCTTTAAGCAGTTCTGCAAGGCCTGGATCTTCTGCAGGAGGAATAACTGCAGGCATAAGAGAACCTGCAATTCTGCCTGTAAGGGGGAAAGAAAATAAAATAAGAATCCATATCCAGTTAGGTCCTGTTGAATTTAATATTAATACCGATTTGTTTAGAAGGTAGATTTTAAATAGAATATATACAGCACCTGCAAAAATTGCAAAAGAACCTGTTCTTTTATCTGTTAATATTATAAGGCGCTTTTCCTTTGTAGTGTTATATAAAAAGGCATCTGCACAGTCCAGCAGTCCATCAAAATGAAAAAGATTAAATGCTCCATATTGAATAATTATTATCAGAAAAACTGTAATTCCGGACTGGGAGAAGAGGGGACTTATTAATGAATATAATCCCAGAACCAGAGCAGATACTATCAGACCGACGACAGGGAAAAAGAACCCAAACATTGAAAAGTCTGTACTATATTTAAATTTGATTGGTATCCTGCAAATAAGACCGAAGGTTGTGAGAAAAGAATTGTACATCTTCTTCAAAGGTCAGCTCCCTTTACCCACATAGGTAAACCTGAGACCATAAGTACTACTTCATTCATAGATTTTGCAATCATTTTATTTGCTGCAGCCAGGTATTCATTATATTTTCGTGCTGTCGGATCCATTGGAACGTTTCCCAGACCAACTTCGTTTGTTACAATAATAATATTACCAGTATTTACAAGTAAAAATGATTTAAGAATTTTCTCCCACTCTTCTTCTCTCTTTTTATAAAACAGGTTATTCATCCAGACAGTCACACAATCGAGAATAAGATTATCTTTTTTATGCCTGTTAATATCAAAAGGTTCCTCAATAGTATAATAATCCGGGCCTCTTTCTTTTTTATGACGAATAATCCTATCCTTCATCTCTTTGTCGAAAGGGACAGCAGTTGCAAGAAAGTTCTTTTTACCCGTAAGTTGATCAGCCCGTTCCAGGGCATATGAGCTTTTCCCGGATTTTATACCACCTGTAATAAGCAGCCTTGTCATTCTTGCCTCTCCTTGCCGGGCGACTTAAGCATAGTCATGGAGCATATAGGGATTTCCTGTAAAAGGGTTTTTTGTAATATTAACATTTAGATTGTAAACTTCTTTCATAACTTTTGGAGTAATGACCTTTTCCGGAGAACCTGAATTGACTATCTTCCCCTGATCAAGTAAAAAAATATTGTCACAGTACTCCAGTGCATGGTTAACATCATGAAGTACTGCTACTATTGTAAGATTTTTTCTTTTTGCCAATGAACGTATAATTGATAGAATATTTATCTGATGATGAATATCCAGATGACTTGTGGGTTCATCCAGGGCCAGTATTGCAGGTTCCTGGGTTAGGGCCCTTGCAATAACGACTCTCTGCAGCTCTCCGCCGCTAAGATGTGTTATTAGTTTTCCTCTCAGTTTCAGGACACCTGTTTCCTGCATGGCCCATTCAGCAATTTTAATGTCCTCATTTGATTCCCGGTCAAATCTTCCTAAAAAAGGAGTTCTTCCCATTAATACAACCTGTTCAACAGTAAAATTAAAATCTATCTTTACACTTTGCGGAACATAGGCCTCAATTTTTGCAAGTGCTTTTCGTGAATAAGTTTTAATATCTTTTCCTGTAATTAGAACTGAATCTTTTTCGTTATCCAGCAGATTTAGAATCAGTTTTAAGAGAGTTGTTTTTCCTGCACCATTGGGTCCGAGAATACCTGTAAAGGTCCCCGGCTTAATAGTTATGGATACATCATCCAGTACTTTTGTTCCGTTGTAAGTCCAGTCAAGATTTTTTGTTTGAACTACATTCTTTTCTCTCATTTGGGGTGCCTCATTCTATTAAGGAGGAATAGAAAAAAGGGAGCTCCCAACAGAGATGTTACTATGCCGACAGGGATCTCTGTAGGGGCAATAATTGTCCTGGCGATAGTATCTGAGACCAAAAGTAAAATAGCTCCTCCCATCATACTGTAGGGTATTAATGTTCTGTGGTCGGGGCCTGTTATAATTCTCATTGCATGAGGTACAATCAATCCTACAAATCCGATTACTCCGCTTACTGCAACTGCACTTGCTGTAATTATTGTTGAGATTAGTAGAAAAATAAGTCTGGATTTTCTGACCGGGATTCCCAGGCTGCTTGCAGAATCTTCTCCCAGCACCATTAAATTAAGGTCCCTTGCAAAAATAATAAGAAAAAGGATTCCAGGCAGAATAACCGGAGCAGTTATGGCCGCTTTTTGCCAGCTGGAGGCATTGAAACTCCCCATTGTCCAGTAAACAATATTTTCCAGCTGAGACCTGTTGAAGTACATTAATAGAGACATCATTGCAGATAGAAAAAAGCCTATTGCAATACCTGATAACAGGAGAGGGAGAATATCTCTTCCACCGCCGGAAATAAGATAGACAATTACTGATGCACCAACAGCACCAATAAAGGCAGATATTGGAATTGCTCCAATTCCTAAAAAGGTAATCTGAAGTCCCATCGTCATCCCCAGTGTAACTCCAAAGGCAGCTCCTGAAGAGATGCCCAGAATATATGGATTTGCCATTGGGTTGCGGAATATCCCCTGAAAAACTGCACCACTGACACCCAGCCCCATTCCTGCAATAACTGTCAGAACAATTCTTGGCATACGAATTTTCCAGATTATAATTCTGGAAGTTTCTTTTATTACATTGTTTTCTACACCAACAGGGGTAATAGGAGAGATAATAATTTTAATAACATCCGAAAAGGATATTCTGGCGCTGCCGAGTGATCCCGCAATCATGATAGTTCCCAGAAGAATTAAAACAAGCAGCGTAAAAATTATTTTTCTGTACTTCCCTGATATCATCTTATAATTTAAAAAGCATCCGGATGGAGAATTTCAGCAAGAGCCTTCAGTCCCTCCGCTAGTCTGGGACCCTGTCTGTCGAGCATATTATTATCTATCTCAAAGAGGTTTCCAGTTTGAACTGCTTTTAGATCTTTATAACCATTAGTTTCAATAAGTAAGTTTTTTGCATTCCGGAATTTTGAGCAGACAAGAATATCCGGATCTGAATCAATAATCTGTTCAAGACTGAAAGACCAGCCCTTAATACCTGATGCAATATTGTTTCCGCCGGCCATTTCAATAATCTGATTTATAAAAGTATCACCTCCGGCAGTAAATTCACCGTATTCACCGAAGCCGATTACATAATAAACTGAGGGTTTCTCTTTTCCTATAACAGCTTCTTTTACAGAATTAACTGTATCTTTCATAGAGTTTATTAAAGATGCACCTGCATCCTGTGCTCCTGTAAAACGCCCAATATCCTCTATTGTCCGGTATACCCCTTTAAAGCTGTCCTCTTCTGCAAGAACAACAACCGGAATGGATAGAGCAGTTAATTTATCCAGGGACTCTTTGGTAAAGTGAGTTGATGCAATGACAATATCAGGATTAAGTTCCGCAATTGCTTCAATATCCGGTTCTGTCAGGTTTCCAATACTGGGTATTCTCTGGACTTCAGCCGGATAATCACAGTAATCAGTTCTTCCTTTTAGAATATCTCCCATTCCCAGAGCAAATATTGTTTCTGTTATACTGGGGGCTAGTGAAACTACTCTTGTAGCTGCTTTTCCTATTGTGACAGACCGATCATAGGAATCCATTACTGTAATTCCTGTTTCTGTTACTACCGGTTGAATTTCTCTTTCCCCTTCTGCAAAAGCAGAAAAAGAAGAGATACCGAGTAATATAATTGTAATAATTAGAAATCTTCTCATATCCTCACCTCAAAATAAGTATTTTTGGATATGGGGCCACTAACGAAGGGTTTGTCCATACCCTGATCTGTTCTACGCAAACCAATGAAGGGGTAATGTCAAACAGGCAGGTCTCCTGGCTCCGGGGACTGATTGCTTCTACCTTCCCGACCGGCACAAAACCAGCAGTCAGTGGTTTCTTAGAAGAAAAACCCCATTACAGTGGCGGGACCGCGCAGGCATTTCACCTGCTTCCCTATTATCCGTTATTAACGGAACCTGTATGAATAATTATATACTATAATGAACGTATATTGCCGTCAAGTGGAGATAGAATTTAAACTTGTCTTTACGGTTGTTATTGATTTTAGGAGGGGAAAGCTTTCCCCTGGCTACAAACCCGCTTTTCTGTACGTCTTTTTCCGGCTATCGCCGGGACGTACAGGCGGTTTTTCCGCCACCCCTTCTACCCTCAGTAAGAGTTACTATACGAAATGTGGTATATAATGGTAGATTATCAGTACTGTTGTATAAATAATATATTCACAGTTGCTGATATTCTGTAGTCAAAGCAAATGCTTTATATCGCAAGAATAAAGAAAATATGAGCAGGCATAACAAACATGATAATACTACATTAAATACGAATGAGGTAAACCAACACAAATATTTTTTGAAACAGGGATTGTAAAGAAAGGAATTGGATGGGGTCCAATTTCCCGGGTTGCCAAACGTAAACTTGACATACTGCATTACGCAGTAGAATTGGGAGACCTTAAGGCCCCACCTGGTAATAGATTGGAACTGCTAAGGGGGGATCTTATGGGATATTACAGTATTCGCATTAACGATCAATGGAGAGTAGTTTTTAAATGGGCAGAATCCGGTCCATATGGTGTTAGGATTACTGATTATCACTAGGGGGATATTAATATGATAACTATTAAAAGACAACCGACGACACCAGGGGAAATACTGCAGGAAGAGTTTTTATCACCCTTAAAGATAAGTCAGAAGCAGCTCGCTGATCATCTTGGATACGATGTAAAAGTGATTAACCAAATCGTAAATAACAGGAGCTCTGTTACGGTAGAAATGGCAGTAAGGCTGGGAAAATCATTTAGAACATCTGCTCAATTTTGGCTCAATGCACAGCAGGCAGTTGATATCTACAGAGTGATGGAAAATATAAAAGATTTCCCCCAGCCAATAATAATACAGGCAAGTTAAATTGAGTATGATAAATGGGGACGGGGTTCCTGTTGAGTTAGACTTACAACATTTATAACCTTTTTTCTTGACAACCGTTACCTTACAAGGTAACTTATTACATGGGAAAGGTGAAGAGGGGTGGTTATGTGTTTCTCTCATGGATTGGAGATCATACACCGAAGCATGTGCATGTATATAAAGATGGTAAATTAATTGTGAAATGGGATATTGAAAATAATTTGGCAATGAAAGGTTCGGCCACACAAACCATCTTGAAATATATAGAAGAGTTGATTCAGGAGGGTAAGATATGAAAATTATAAATGTTGAATGTAATAATCGAAAAAAGATATTTACTATAACGACATCTAAATCTGTTTTTACTTATCCTTTTGCTAAGTTGGATCCT
>DAOWMA010000081.1 GCA_030643345.1 Spirochaetaceae bacterium | reverse complement strand
TCAGGAATAACCAGAAGAATCAGCTCCTTACAAACTTGATATTTACAATTTCAAAAGGACGGAAGGAGAACCTTATGTTTCTTCCATCAAGATCCAGAACTTCTTCCTCTTCTTCAAGCAAATTTGTTTTCCAGGCTGCAGAGATTTCAAATGGCGTTTCTATAACAGCCAAACCTCTTGTTCGCATGCTTTCATACAGGCGGAGCACAATACCCTCACCTTCTTCTGATTTCTTAACAGTTTCCAGGATAATACTCTTCCTGTCTATTTTAAACAGAGATCTGCCCGGCCAATTGACCTCTTCTTCCACCTTCTTTGGTCTTTTTATTGCGATGAACAAGAACAGGATCGTTTAAGAGATAGGCACCTCTTATTGTCTCTTCATTCCAGCTTAAAAGTAGCTCTTAACGGACCCCTCTCTCAAGAACCTTAACAGACCTGAGTTCTGAAGTCCACATTTTATCATCATAATAACTCTCTATATCCCACGCATCCCACTCCAGAGGACGGTCTTCAAAAGCCTGAAGCTGATTGGCAATAGATCCCTCAGATAAAACTTCACGAAGGTTTTCTTTATCATATATTCGAACAATCTCTCCCACAGTATTCAGTTCAAACCGAATATAGTTGTTTTCAAGAACATTATCTTCAATTAATAATCCTGTATTGACAGTACTATTTCTTTGTCCCGCAACAAAAGAAAGGGAGGTTATTGAAGAAGGTTCCAAAACACCGGTTGAAAAGAGATCACCATCAGAATACTTTTCTATTACTTTCATTGCACTATTAATAATTCCATTACAAAGTGTTTTTACTTTTTCATACTGAACCATAGAATCTTTATAGACTTCTGCTCTGACTTGTATATGTGCCTCTATGAAGCTCCAGATAGAGTTCTCCATTCCAGACAGGTAATTTATCACCACTCTGTTTTTTCATAATATCAAAAAAATCAGCCACCTTCCCATGTTCTACTTTGGGAAGAGAAGGAAAAGATTTCATCTCCCTGATATTCTCAAGCATCTCCCGGGTAGGACCTCCCCCCCCCATCTCCCTGTCCAAAAGCCATAAGAAGCTCTTTCTGAAATTCCTTCTGTTGAAAGCTGTTCCATGTGCCGGCTACTTCCGGTACAGTTGCGTTTGCATTGTATGTGCTTATTGTCTTATTTCCAAACCATGCACCAATCCATGGAGTACAGCTAAAATGTGTAAGCATCCTGGAGCCGTCAATCCCCTCCCACCAGAAACTATCATAAGGAAGCCTGTTGTACTGATTCCAGCCTATTTTAATCGTAAAGAAATATTCTAGTCCTGCAAGCTTTGTTAACTGAGGCAAATTCCCTGCATAACCGAAAACATCAGGCAGCCAAAGAACCTTCGAATCAGAGTTCTTTCCAAAATTATTCTTAAAAAATTTGCACCCCAGAATGAATTGACGTGCAAGAGACTCAGAACCAGTAATATTGCAGTCTGCTTCTACCCACATCCCACCCATAAGTTCCCAGCGTCCCATGGCAACGAATCCCTGAATTTCAGCAAAAAGGGAAGGATAGTCCTCCTTTATATAATCGTATAACTGGGGTTGACTTTGGCTGAAAATAAAATTAGGAAACTGCTTCATCAGATGGAAGTCATTATGAAATGTTCTGGCGGCCTTCCCCCTCGTCTGCTCAAGGGTCCAGAGCCAGGCTACATCCAGATGAGCATGTCCTGAAGCTGTAACTTTAACATTCCCGCATCAGCAGTCTGGCATTCATCTTCCGTAGGAAAACCTCCAAGTCCCGTCCAGCCGTAAATTGTGAGTATATGCTCCCGGGAATCGATATATTCTCCGGGAAAAAGTATTTCCTGATGATGACGATCACATGAAGCAATGGGTGTTCCATCAATATAGATTAGCCCTTCAGGATAGCTGAAATCGCCTGCCTCTCCCAGTGGAAGGTATAAAGCAGTTTCACAATCACCCGGTGATTCACCTGAAATGAGAAATCTTGTCTGCAGAATAAAATTTGTCTTCCATTTACCCCAGTAAGTTCCAAACTCAATAATTTCCCAAGAGGAATCATCATTAATAATGTCCGGAGCTTTTGGTACTGCCTGATGATATTCAAAATATTTAAAAGGTGGTAAAAGTACTTTCTCTGTATATACCAGCTCCTTTATTATATCTATTCGTTTCTCAATTTTCTCGATAGTCCAACGGATGTCGTGCATTATAAACTCCTCCAAACCTTTTTCTAAATTTTACATTCATATCAGCTAACCGGATTATTCAGGGCGGTGTCCTTTCCGGCTCCTGGTTTTACATATACGAGAATCAATCGACAGAATCCAGTCCCAATATTCCTGATTTCAAACTTTCCGGTTGCTGCAGGGATTAACATTGTTTCAAATCTACATAGTATAAATTCTCTGCCTTCATCTGTGGTAATAACAATTTTCTCACCCTCAACAAGATTCAAAGTAAGACCTCGTCCTTCAGTATCGTATTCTGCATAGTCTGCAAATTCAATTCTGTGAATATTATAAAAAGAAAAAGGTTTGTCATATAAAATATAATCCTTCCAGCCATTACCTTCATTGAACAATTTGGGCTTAGCCAACAGATTATCTTTTACCCAATTTTCTCTTCGTTCCAACCGGATATTTTCAAAAGCCCTTTCAACATTCATAGATCTAAGATTTCCCTCCAGATCTTTTCTGAGGTAATCATATATTTTGAAAGTAAAAATGTTGGGAGTAGCACTTATTTCCAGGACCATATTCCCACTACCGCTACAATGAACAGTCCCGTTGGGAATAAGAAAAAGATCATGCGGCTTACTGGACTCACTATTCACATAGCGATCAAGGTC
The DNA here is from genome assembly GCA_030643345.1 of Spirochaetaceae bacterium. Lineage (GTDB taxonomy): Bacteria > Spirochaetota > Spirochaetia > B11-G9 > B11-G9 > JAJRQE01. Next base: position 4,931 of record DAOWMA010000081.1, on the reverse strand, counting down.
CAGCTTAGTTCTTTTTTCAGCTGATTCAAGGAGCGCTGTTTTAAACTCAACAGGGTCACAGGATTCAGTGAGACCAAGATAGACCCTGGATTCTCCCTTGGAATTCACAATGTAATAGGTTTCGTCCTGGGTATAGGTTTCCCCAAAATTTTTCCTTATAAAATCCGGTCTGGGATGGACTTGTACTGAAAGGTTTCCACCATCAATAGTATCCAGATAATCGAAACGAATTGGCCATTCATATCTGAAAACACCTGCGGCTTCTCCAAGGACCCTTTTATTTTCCTTAAACATGAGCCAGTCAAAGGAAAATTCAAGCTCTTTACTCTCTCTTCCCAGAACAATCCCGTTTTCCGGGACAATTTCTTCAAACGACCAGGCAATATTTGGCAATTCGGGATCAAGGCCCATGTGCCCCTGCATATATTTACCACCCCATGGGCCTGGGTAGAACCAGGGTCTCACCCTGAAAGGATTTCCTGAGACCTCATATAATGCAGTTTTAAAATCATTCCCAGAAATATATGAAGGATTACTGCAATCCTTTGAGTCTATCAGCAGATCAATATCGGGAAGAAGTCTTTGTTTCTGCCGGTTCAGAGCGGGCCAGTCCACAAAATATGACCTCTTATAAAAATTACCAAAAGAAATATTCTGCTTACTCCCCAGATTCCTTACCTTCCCCTGCCGTGCCTTATCCTGAACAATATCTTTAGGCAGATCAATATACCATATACGATCCAACAGCTCCAAAAGAACAGCACCACAGCCGTAAAATATCATCAAATCACCATATAAACCATGTTCACCACTCCTGGCTGTTGATGCTTTGTAGCGAAAGTCAGCAATCCTCTCAGTATCAAAAAACAGATCAAGCCCCAGTGGGAAATTTCTCCCAAAAAGCGGATCATCCCCCCCGAGAAATGGGCCAATTCTGTTAAATATAATATCCTCCGGCAGAAGACATTTCTCCATTGGATTCCATCCGGCAGTAATTGCTAAATCTTTAAGCTCTCTATCCAGAGATTCACGAAAAACCTCCCAGTCAACTCCATTAAAACCATCAATACCCAGAACACGAAGTCCTTTATTTCTTTCCTCTTTTATCAGTTTTGCCAGCCCGGCAAACCCGGTACCTATTTGTCCGGTACTTATGGGAAAAACCGGAAAGCAGTTATAGACTCCACGCGGATAAACAATGGAATCCTCAGGAATGGGAACTTCAAAAGGGTCCTCTTTATTTTTCATCACTGCTCCCTGTACCGGGATAAAAAGCTATCCCCTTAGCTGCCGCCTGGTCAATCATTTGTGCAGTGCGAATTTCTACCCTTCCCGGGGGAAAGGTCCATGATCTCCGATCAATACGCTTCTTAAGCTCCGGCACCAATAGATGACCACTCTTAAAAAGACCACCGCCAAGAACAATAAGTTCCGGCTGATAGGCATGGATCAGATTCACCAGTCCTATAGTCAGGTTATCCAAAAAAATATTCAATATTTTTTTATACTTTGTAATCCCTGATTCGATCTCTCTGAAGAACAGGGGTAATATGTCCCCCTGCCCCCGAAGTTCCGGGTGGTCTTTTGCAATCTGTGCTGCCAGTCCGGTAGCGGAACAGTAATATTCCAGACACCCTCTGTTTCCACAAAGACATTCCGGGCCGTTCCGGTCTATACTTATATGCCCGCCGAGAAGTCCCTCCAGAATATTATCTCCAAAAAACAGCTTTCCATCTACAATCCTGGAAGTACCGATACCTGTTCCAAGAGTTACACAAACCATATTCCTGCTGCCCCTTCCTGCTCCGAATTTCCATTCACCCCAGGTATAGGCACGGGCATCATTGTCTACGGAAAACGGAATATTCAAACTATCAGAAAATACCTCTTTCATATTTATTCCCTTAAATAACTCTCCTGCACCCACATCACTCTCCATTATTCCTGTTTCCGGTATTATTAATCCCTTAACACAGAACCCGCCGCTTACTACAGGTTTGTCCCCTGCAAATGCAGCAGCATAATCGGTAATATTTTTCAGAAGATTCCCGGGACCGGTAAAATTTGTTAACCTGCGGCTTTCGAAGGAAACAGTTTCACCATCCTCGGAAAAAATCCCGAATTTAATATTGGTCCCTCCAAAATCGATACCTAATCTCATTCTTATCTCCAATTGCTCTTGTCTTACCTGTAATCAGACCTATTGCGACCTGATTAGGTACATAGTTTAACTTCTTTCCTAAAAATTTTATCCGGCTCTGTGTATCGGGATGCACCCGTAAACCACCCCTTAATGCCCTTGAAACAGATACCCTGCCAATACAAAACTATTCCGTTAATATGGTTTTTACAAGTCCTGCAATTTTTTCTCCAAGAATTTTGTGACTCTCCTTGCTCAGATGTACCCCGTCAATGTCACTTGATTTTATTATGGTCCCGGTGTCAATGAAATGGCAGTTAAATTCTTTTGCTGTATTCTTATAATATATACCGAATTTCCCCGACTTTTTTTCTCCCCCTTCAAGAAGTTCAGCAAATTCCGTTACCTTACCTAAAGGGGGTGGTGCAAGTAAAATAATCTCAGGGCTTTTCCCATCTACTCCCGTACCACTTTTTTGGACTATGTCAACCAGGGCCCCGACACTAAGAGCAATATCAAAAGTCGGGACCGAGTATCTGACTTTGAGGTCATTTGTACCAAGCATTATAATAACCAGAGATAGAGGTTTATGACTTTCCAGACAGGGGGGAAGATAAGTTTTCCCATTCTTGTGCCCCTCCACAGGATCATCCCATACTGTGGTCCTGCCATTAAGCCCCTCTTCAACTATATGGAATTCTTCTCCAAGTTTTGATCTCATTATTCCGGTCCAACGCACATTCCGGCAATATCTTTCCCCTGAACCTGGGATATAACCCCAGGTGTTCGAATCTCCATAACATAAGATTTCAAACACAATACTACCTCCTATGGTTTTAGAGTATTATTTCAGGCTCCTGGTTTTTACTCAACTCTAAAAATATATTTATCTGAACAATTATCACAATCCTGTATTAACAGGAATATTCAATCCAAACCAGGTGACCCGGGTGCAAACCTTATTGCCTTAGTATTTTCACATCAAATATATCAGAGAGAACAGTAAATGGGCACCACTAGTTCAAATTATCATATCTATTCCAAAAAATTATCCAACAGTTGAATTTCCTGATAGATATGTACCCGGAGTAACTCCATACATCCTCCGAAACCTTTTGATAAAATAGGATATATCTTCAAACCCGGATTCAACTGCAGCCTGTGATACAGACATACCTTTATTCAGACAAATAATACTGTTTTCCATTCTCAGATTATTTATGTACTCATTAAAGGTTGATCCTGTCCTGGTTTTAAACTTTCTACAGAAATAATAACGGCTAAGATGAACAACCGAGGCAGCATCATCCAATGGAATTCTGGAATGGAAGTTCATCTCTGCGTAAGAAATAATTTTTTGAAGAAATGGATCTGCCAGATACCAGGCAGACTGTTCATTACCACTTTCCAGAATTTCATCAAACAATTTCAACAAAACGGAAGCCTGAAGAAACTTCTTTCCAGTTGAAAGAAGATTTAATAGATCTTCTGTACAATTTTTATGGTCTTTTTTCATAATAACCGACTTATGTTTCCTCTCCAGATAGCTCTCCATCTTTCTGCCATCCAAAAAAGGGAAGAGATTTAGTCCAATATGCCAAACTTTAATCTCCCCGCCATTTCCTGAAATATTGTACGAATGTAGAACATTTGGATAAAGAAGAACCAGAGAATAATCATTTAGGGGGAATTTAAATCCTTCTACAATCAGTGATCCTTTTACATTTTTACAGAGATTTATTTCCAGACTGCTGTGATAGTGCATCTTTATATTAACATCCTCATAAAAAGATCTTTTATGAAATTTTACAGGCTGAGTTTCTGAGAGACCTCTTTCTTCAAATTTAATCCCTATGGGATTTTGTGTCAGCATAGATATAAAATATCCCAAATAAGCAATTTTGTCATATAATACAGCAAATTTATCTTATTTAACAATTAATATTAGCAATAAAATAGCTATAAGAGGAGAAAAACTATGGCAAAGAAATTCTCACCCGATTATACAAGAATAATAGATGCGGCAAGGAACAAAAAAACAGCAGGCATACCTCTCTATGAGCATGATATCAACAGAGCTGTCATCGGGGCCATCCTTGGTAAAGATCTGAATACAATGTATGAAAGCAGAGATCCGAAAATTCTGGATGAACTGTTCAAAGATATTGCAGAGTTTCACATTAATCACGGTTATGACACATACTCCTTCGAAGGGTGTTTCACTGAAATTGTGCAGGGAGGACTGGGATTAATCGGTCAGGCGGAAAGTGTAATCCGCAGCAGGGAGGAGTTTGATGCCTATCCCTGGAGATCTTTAACCGACAAATATTTTCAAAGGTTCGGTATCTATTTCGATGCAATCCGCAGAACACTCCCGGAAGGGATGAAAATTGTTGGAGGTGTAGGCAATGGAATATTCGAAACAATACAGGACTTTGTTCCCTTTACTGACCTCGCCTATCTGGAAATGGACGAGCCGGAACTCTTTGAAAACCTCTGGATAAAAGTGGGAGAAGCCTTGAACATCACCTGGGACCACTTCCTTGACGAGTACAGCGATATCCTGGCAGTCGGCCGGTTTGGAGATGATCTGGGATTTAAAAGTGCCCCGCTATTAAACCCTAAAACCATAATTAAACATATTCTTCCGCAGTATAAAAGAATTGTAAACAAGGTTAAATCCAGAAATATCCCCTTTCTTCTCCATTCCTGCGGGAATATTTTTGATGTAATGGAAAATATAATAGAAACAGGAATAGACGCAAAACACTCCAATGAGGATACCATTGCC
>DAOWMA010000178.1 GCA_030643345.1 Spirochaetaceae bacterium | reverse complement strand
CCAGACCAGGGATCAGGCACTTCATTGCTGCCGTCCTGGATGGGATCATAATCACGAAAAAATTTAACTTCTCCTTTAGAGGAGACACCTTTAACAGCGCTCTTTATTCTGGACATTGTAATCTCATCCATGGCAAGAATCAAATCAAAATCTTCCCCATCTGAAGTATAAAACTCACGGGAATAATGTTCAATAAAAGTCCCCGCCTGGAAGCTGTACGAACTATACTGTCACAAAGGACCTGTCCTTCATTAAAAACATTAACACCAGAAGACTCTACACTGATTTTATCAGTCAAATTATTTTTCTCTAAATACATATCAAGCAAAATATGAGCAAGGGGGGATCTGCACACATTTCCCATACAAACAAACATCACTTTATACATTGGAACCAACCCTTTCCTGAAATTAATCTGTTAGAATAACAGCTCTTATAATTACCAATACATATTTTATTTTACAGGACATGGCTAATTTTGACCATACTGACATTCAGTACTTCGAAAACAGTAAATTGACAGTAGTAATATATTACACATCTTTATTTACCTAATCTACCTATTCTTCTCTGATTTTTCCATTTTAGTAAAATTTTTTATCTTTTTTTTTACTTTTTTATTTGACAATACTACATTTCGGCTCTACAATGTAATTATGGCAGTAGATACAGACTGGGCCCAGCGTCTATCAATGGCAGCTGGGAACTTTACAAAGTCAGAAAAGGAAATTGCAGAATTTATAAGACAGTCTCCCCACGAAATGGCTTTTCTTTCTTTAAAGGACCTATGTCAAAAAATTGACATAAGCAAGCCGACAGTAATCGAATTCTACAAAAAACTAAAATATTCAAAATATCAGGATTTTCGGGCTGGAATGTTAAGTTTCTACGAGCACCATATTGACTCCTATAAGGCTTCTTCCCGTATTTTTAATAAAATATCTTCTTTCTCTGAACTCATCCATGCAGCTATTGAAACAGATATAAAATCACTTAACCTTTTTGAAAACCACTTTTCTGATATAGAGCTGGAATATACTGCTAAAAAAATACTCACGTCCGATACTGTCTATCTCCTTGGTCCCGGGACCGGGTTCTACCCAGCCCACTATCTTACTAAAAGATTAAAACGCTACCAGTTAAATGTTCAATTACTTGGTGAAAATTCCGGGGATGTAGTTGATGATCTTTTCCCGGCAACATCAAAAGATCTGCTTATTGCATTTATGTATATGAATGATACAAAATCATTTATTAAAACCCTGGAAAGTATAAAAAAAACCGGAATGGAAATTATTACGGTAACAGGCACAATGGACCCGGCCCTTGCCGAACTCTCCAGCAAAATGATCTACGTTAACCGCGGAGATATTGAGTTTAAAAACTCTATGGCAGTACCAATGAATTTTGCCAATTTATTGCTCCTGGCAGTAGAGCTCTCCGGAGGCGATAGACTTAAGGAGAAACTCAAAGAACTGGAAATTAGAAGAGCTGCATTTAGAAAATGTTAATCATACCGCATAGCGGTAAAAATATTTGGAGGAAGTAAAATGAAAAAGATTTTAGTAATCCTGTTGACAGTATTACTGATCAGCGGGTCCCTTTGGGCAGCTGGAGAAAAAGAAGCTCCATTAAAAGGAGCAGGAGAAGCCCCGGTAGAAATTGAAGTTTTTTATCCGGTCGCAGTTGATGCACCAATAGCAAAAATACTGGGAGGATATATTGCAAGCTTTCAGTCTATAAACCCGAATATAACTGTTACGCCTGTCTTCTCCGGCGGTTATGGAGATGTAAAAACAGCCATACAGACAACTATAGAGGGCGGCGGGAAACCCCCGGCAATGGCTGTTATGCTGGCAACAGATCTATATGATCTTATGAACAGCGGATATATCGCTCCGATTGATAATTATCTCTCAAAACTTCCGGACAGCGAAGAATATATAAAAGGCTTTTATCCTGCCTTTCTTGATAATTCACGATACGATGGAAAACTCTGGAGTATCCCTTTTCAGAGAAGTGCCGTGGTAATGTACTACAATAAAGATATGTTCAAAGCTGCCGGTATCGACAGACCTGACAGCTGGAAAGCATGGGGCGAAGCTGCTCAGAAACTTACTGTTAGAGACGGAGACACAGTCAGTCAATGGGGTATTGAGTTTCCTTCAGGATGGCCATACTGGCTGTTTCAACCCCTGGCAATTGGTGCAGGTCAGAATATTATCGGTGATGATGATCTGACTGTATATTTTGATGACCCTGCAGTTATAGATGCTGTTAATTTTTATATTTCCCTGTCAAAAACTTATAATGCAACACCAGCTGGAGTTCAGGGAGCCTGGGGCACAGCACCTGCTAATTTTTCTAACGGTACTACTGCTATGATTGTTCACTCTACCGGATCTTTGACAACAATTATTTCTCAATCAGATTTTGAAGTCGGCGTTATGCCTCTTCCAGGGAAAAAAGCGGGGACCTATGCCAGTGTACCGGGAGGCGGGAACTTCTATATTATGGATGGAGCATCAGAAGCAGAAAAAGCTGCTGCTGTAAAATTTGCATACTTCATTACCCAGCCGGAACTTGCTGCTAATTTCAGCATGAACACCGGTTACATTGCTGTTCAGAAAAGTGCTTATGATACCTCTGCAATGAAAGCCTACCTTAAAAAAGTGCCCCAGGCGGCAGACACAAGAGATGCCTTAAACTTTGCAGCAAAAGAGCTTTCCCTTCAGAATCTTGGTCAGATACGTAACATTTTCCACAAATACCTGCAGGCAGCCTATAATGGTGAGATGACTGCGGCAGAAGCTATGAAAACTGCTCAGGAAGAAGCTGATAAATCTTTAGCGGATTTTAAATAGGAGCTAAATTTTACCCGGGGCATTTTGCTCCGGGTTTACGTAATATTATGAAAAAGAAACAATTCAACTACCTGCCCTATTTACTAATATCACCTACTCTGTTCTTTGTAACGATGTTTACAGTATGGCCTACATTTCTCTCTATTTACCAAAGCCTTTTTAAACAACGCCTTAATATAGCAAAGTACAGAACACCATCTTTCATTGGTTTGGATAACTATTTCGAACTATTGAAAGATAGTGATTTTATAAACGTATTAAAGAACACAATGATCTATGTGTTAGGGACAGTACCCATAACCATTGCCGCTGCTTTTATTCTGGCAGTACTTCTAAACAATAAATTTAAGGGTTCCGGATTATTTCGTCTGGCTATATTCTACCCATCTATACTTCCTATGGTCAGTGCAGCTACAATCTGGATGTTTTTCTTTACTCCGGATTATGGATTGTTTAACAGTACAATTTCTTTCCTGGGTTATACAGGTCCTCAAAACTGGACTGTTAATCCAAATCTTGCACTGATCTCTGTTATGATAGTTGCATTCTGGAAAAATGCCGGATATTTCATGATCTTCTATCTGGCCGGGATACAGAACATACCAGGCACAGTTTATGAAGCTGCAAAAATTGATGGGGCAGGGCCGATAAAAACCATGATAGCTATAACAATACCTCTTCTCCGAAGGTCCACTTTATTTATTACAACAATTGCATTCATCGGAGCATTTCAGGCAGTTGATCATATTTTTGTCTTAACAAGCGGTGGTCCCAGTGACCGTTCGACAGTCCTTTTATTCTATCTTTGGCAGCAGAGATTTGAGAACCTGAATGTGGGGAAAGCTGCCACAATAACAGTTATTCTTATTATCATATTGCTTTTTTTCACAATTTCCAACTTTCTTTTATCAGAAAAAAAGGAAGGTTCAGATGATTAAATTTGACAAATCAAGGAACAGGGGTCTTCTCTATTTTATATTAATTACAGTGACAATTGTCTGGACAGCCCCTCTAATCTGGTCTTTTATTGCCTCCACCCGACCACTCAACGAGGCTCTTGGAAGAGGTGATGTTTTCTTTGGAACAAGACTCAGTATAGACAGCTTTAGAAAAGCTCTCTCCCTTGCACCCTTCGGCAGGTACTTTATAAATACTTTTATTCTGGTTATAATGGTATTTGCAGTACAGCTTGTAACAGTACTCCTTGCTGCTTTTGCATTCGCCAGATATAGTTTTAAAGGGAAGAATCTGCTCTTCATGTTTATTCTCCTGCAGATGATGATTCCAACAGCGGCACTTTTGGTACCTAACTTTTCAACAATAAGGGCCCTGAACATCTATGATACTATACTTGCAATTGGAATCCCCTATTTTGGATCTGCTTTTGGAGTTTTTCTTCTTCGGCAGATGTTTCTCAGTATTCCGGAAGCACTTATATCTGCAGGAATAATTGACGGCTGCTCCTGGTGGCAGTTACTAATTCATATCTATATCCCCCAGTCTGTCTCTACTATTACAGCATTCGGGATATCTTCGGTCAGCTGGCACTGGAATGAATTCCTATGGCCTCTGATTATAACCAGATCTGATAAAGCAAGACCCTTAACAGCAGGTTTGGTACGGTTTACACAGATGGGTGAGATAGGTGCTCAGTGGGCATTGCTCTCTGCTGCTACAGTACTTGTAGTTCTTCCCCTTCTGGCAGCATTTTTGATTTTTCAGAAAAATTTCATGCAGGGATTCCTGCATTCAGGAATTAAATAATTATTAGGAAGGAGCTATATTGTGAAACAACAAATGAATAATCATTTCCCAATCATTTTTCTTACAGGGCGTCCGGCAGCAGGGAAAAGTGAAATAATAGACTATTTAAAAAACTGCAGCACAGAAGAAAGGCTTTCCAGATTTCATATAGCAGATTTTATCGAAATTGATGACTTCCCTATGTTATGGACATGGTTTGAAGAAGATGCTCTTCTGGAACGAATGGGTAAACCAAGGCTGCACTCTGATAGAGAGGGTTATTTCAAGTACCCTTATCTATGGAATCTTCTTATTGAAAGAATTGATATGGAATATAAAAAAGTACTGACTGATAAAAAAGATTTCAAAGAAAGGAATACCGCCATTTTGGAGTTTGCCAGGGGAAGTCAGCATGGAGGATTTAAAGAAGCCTTCAGCCATTTTACAAAAGAAGTTCTTGAAGCAGGTGCGGCACTTTATATTGATGTCAGTTTTGAAGAGTCCCTTAGAAAAAACAGACGCAGATTTAATCCCGATAAACCGCACAGTATTCTTGAACATGGTCTTCCGGATAAAAAGTTAAAGGGAATGTACGAAAAAAGTGACTGGGAAAAATTTTCAGCGGGTAATGATAGTATCCTGACAGTTAATGATGTAAAAATTCCTTATGCAGTTTTTAATAATGAAGATGATGTTACAACTAAAGGTGGAGATTTCCTTGGAGACAGGCTGGAAAATGTTCTGAACAAACTTTGGGAATTACATAAATTAAAATAGTTCCTAT
>DAOWMA010000152.1 GCA_030643345.1 Spirochaetaceae bacterium | reverse complement strand
CCCTTAATATACGCACTTTTAATATCAACTTCACCGGATGTTTCAGGTACAGGAATCATCATAATAGGAGGAACTGTAGCATTCCCCTTTTGCAGTTCACTGAATCCAATTTTAACTGCTTCAACTATGTTCCTATCCAATTTAACAAGATTTCTTAATTCATTCTCACTTATAATATGCATTCCACTCATAAATATCGCTCCGATAAAACTATTTTGAATGCTTATTCAAAACTTCAATATATTTTTTCTGATCTATAGTACTTCCTGTTAAAACTAATCCGGCAAGCTTTCCTTTTAAATTAATTTTACTTGATAAAACTGCAGCAATTCCTACAGCAGCAGCCCCTTCAATTACAAGGCTGTGTTTACTAAAAGCAAAAAACATTCCTTTTTCAATTTCTTCCTCACTCACTATCAAATGTTCATCAACATATCTTTTAATAAGTTCAAGGGTATAATTATTTTCCTTACCAATACCACCGAGAAGAGAATCCGCCAATGTGGGTTTTTCTTTTATTACCACAGGTTTACCTGCCTTAAGGCTCTCTATCATGGCAGGTGATCTGCTAATTGAGACCCCCACAACATGTATAGATGGATTTATACTTTTTGCAGTCATTGCTATTCCAGAGAGGAGTCCTCCCCCGGAAAGAGGAACAAGCAGAACGTCAAGTTCGGGATGTGCTCTAAGCATTTCAAGGGCAATAGTTCCCTGACCGGATATAATTGCAGGATCATCAAAGGGGACAACAGGAACCAGTCCCCTTTTCTCAATCAGCTCATAGTACCTGTTTTCGGCTTCATCCTGAGATTTCCCATAAACCACAACTTCCGCTCCCAGAGATCTTATCATCTCTGCCCTGTAGACAGAAACATTTTCCGAAAGACAAACTACAGAATTTATTCCACTCCTGGCAGAAACATAAGAAACTGCTTTCCCATGGTTTCCCGTTGAAAAGGTAATTACTCCCCTTTTTTTTTCTTTATCTGTAAGATTCAGAATCTTATTTGATGCGCCTCTAACCTTGAAAGCACCGGTATTCTGCAATGATTCCAGTTTAAGCATAATTTTCATAGCACCTGATATTTCTGCAAGCTCTCTTGATTCAATAAGGGGTGTCGTGAGAATCATCTCTTTAATTGAAATAGCTGCTCTAAATACATCTGCGAGATCTGGCATTTCCGACATAATTGTTTCCTGCTACTTTGTAAAGATATTCAAAGGATACTTATAAAGTTCCACACATCCATTTGCTGTAACCTGAATAGACGCATCAATTTCAAATCCTACATCCTCATACCAGATACCGGGAATAAGATGGAGCGCCATATTTTCCTTTATTACTGTTTTATCTCCAGGGCGTAAGCTTATTGTCTGCTCTCCCCAGTCGGGGGGATAATTAACACCTATTGAGTACCCAAGACGTGACTCTTTCACAATAGCGGAGCCCGATATTGCCTCCCGCCATTTTGCCTCAATCTTTTCCGCAGTTATCCCAGGTTTAATAAACTCCAAAGTTTTTGCCAACCCGTCAATAACAACCTTTCCGGTATCCACCATCAATTCTGGCGGCTGGCTGCCCAGAAAAATTGTTCTGGCAATAGGTGCATGATAGTGCTTGTATACACCGCTTAATTCCAACAGAACAGCCTCATCTGCTTTAAACTTTTTATCGGACCAGGTTAAATGTGGTGTTTTTGTAGCTTCTCCGGCCATCATCAATGGAACAATGGAAGGATAGTCTCCTCCGAATTCAGGAGTACCCGCATACTGGGCTTTAACAATTTCAGCAGCAGCATCACATTCCCGTGATCCTACATTGATATTTTTTATTGCAGCATCCATAACCTTTACTGCTATCTGTCCGGCTCTGCGCATAAATTCAAGTTCATTCTCCGATTTTACTACCCTTACCCAGTTTACCAGGGCATTGGCATCAACAAAAACAGCATCTGGAAGATCTTTCTCAAGTTCCAGATACGCACGGTGGGTAAAATAGAACTGATCCATTTCCAAACCAATACGTTTACTTCCCCATCCGTTTTTCTTAATCACATCCGCTGCAAAATTCAGAGGATGTTTAACAAGGGATTGAACGTAATCATCCTGGTATCTGATAATATTTTTTTTATTCAGAAAGGATGTTATTTCCGCTCCATTGCCATCCATTCCCCTGCCTATCCATATGGGCTCTTCCTGATCGAGAGAAACAAGAACACATTGATGGACATAAAAACTCCAGCCGTCATACCCTGTAAGGTAATTCATATTTGCAGGCTGACTTATAAGCAAAAGATCGATACTCCTTGCCTCCATAGCTTTTTTGGTAGCAGCTACTCTTGTAAGATATTCCTCTTTTAAAAAGACTGACATTATAGTTCCTCCTTTGGTTGCACAGCCGAGCAGGGACGAAGTCCCGACCAGGCATTATTTACATAAAGCCGTAGTACTGTTTTTTGACTACAGCTGAAAACACATAATCTATCATTGTAATAAAATCAAAAACAGGAAGTCCTGTTGCTTCCTGTACAGCACGGCCATATGGGGGAAGAAGGCTGCACTCAAGGAGCAGGGCTCCAATCTTCGGATTAACTTCCTGCAGTTTAAGAGCTGCCCGGACAGTTTCCTCCTCCATAAGTTTTGTGTCCAGAACACCCACTTCCTTTATGACCGCACTATTAAAATGCTCCGAGTTTTCAAGGCCGCCAACAGCAAGCCTGTTCATCCTTTGCTGATCAATACCAAGAGAACTGAACACCTCCATATCAAGGGAATTTGAGTTCGCTGTTATAATACCCAGTTCTCGCCTGCTGCCGATAACATTCAGAATAAACGGTATCTGCATGAGAGAGGACAAAAAAACAGGAACTCCCAGAGCATCTGCAAGCTCATTCTGAAAAATAGCCAGGAAACCGCAGTCTCCTGTTATAGCCCTTACACCCTCTTTGGCAAGGGACTCTCCTGCTACTTTAATATCATGAAAAAGAGTTTTGTCATGCTTAAATATTCTTTCTACTGTTAACCCGGGTACTCTGTGAAACCGTACAGGATAGTTATAGGTACTGGCATTGGCCACATCCCCGGGAACAAAGGGTACATAATTCTGAATAAGTATTATCCCTATGGCTTCCCCATAACTAACCTGATTTGGTTTTACAAAGTATTTCATACCTGATTGCCTCCTATCCCAAAGCCATATTGGGTAAAAATGTTGCTATCCCCGGAAACATAATCAACAGGACTGTTGCAAAAATAAGTATAAGTATAAATGGGAGGGTATGACTGATAACCTCCAGATAGGGCCTTCTAAATATCAGTTGGGCCGTAAAAATATCACATCCAAAAGGTGGTGTTGCTGAACCAACAGCTGCTTGAAGAGTTACAAGAACACCCAGAAAAATAGGATCAACACCTGTTGCAAGAACATAGGGAGCAAAGATGGGACTTAAAACATAGATTGCAACAATGGGATCAACAAACATACACGCAACAAAGTAAGCAACTACAACAAGAATTATTACATACAGCTGTGAAGGATCGCTGCCGATCAGGGCCGGCATAAACATCTGGGGAAGTCTTAAGAAACTGATAAGCCAGGAAATGGCATTACCGGCTCCCACAAGCACAAAAACCACAGCTGTAATTACAGCTGTATCCAGAGCAGCACTTACAAGCTTTTCAAATGTTAGGGTTTTGTAGATTACTCCTTCCAGAAACAGAGCATAAACAACTGACGCAGCTGCAGCCTCAGTAGGATTAAAAATACCGGAATATATTCCACCTACTATTACCAGGGGAAATCCCAGAACAAGGACACCTTCCCTGACAGCTGTTTTTTTCTCATTCCATGTGGCCTTGGGAAGTACTCCAACTTTCATTACTTTTGAATAGACATATGAATAGATTGAAAAAAGAAGCAAAATTAGAAGTCCAGGAACAATACCAGCCAAAAACAATTTTCCTACGGAGGTATTTGTAACAACACCATAAACAATAAACCCTATGCTGGGAGGTATTAAAAATGCAATATCACTGGAATTGATGATTAACCCAAGTGTAAAGGAAGATTTATACCCTGCATCCAGAAGCATAGGCCTCATTGTACCGCCAATTGCAGCAACTGTAGCCTGTGTGGAACCGGAAACTGCTCCAAAAAGTGTACAGCTTACATTTGTAGTTATTGGAAGACCTCCGGGAAGATGTCCAACAAATACCTTTATCATATTTACAAGACGTCCCGCTGCTTTTCCGGATGTAATTATAGTTGCACCAAGAATAAACATGGGGACACATACGAGAGCCGGTGGGCTTATCCCTGTAATAATCTGCTGAATTATTACATTATAATTAAACGTCGGCATATAAAGATGCAGATACAGGGATAAAGACCCCAGTATTGTAATCATAAAAGGAAATCCCAAAAGCATCATAACAATTAAACTAATTCCAAGTACTATCATTCTGCGAACCCTCCCCCGATTATCTCATCCTCATACTCACTTTTCTGATCAGCAGACTGCCAGACATCATCCTCTTTAAAATTCTTTATAATAGATCTTACAAACTGAAGTCCGGAAAGAAAAAAACCAATTGGAACAATAATAAGAAATGTATAGTAGGGGAGAAGTAATGCTGAAGTTCTCTGTTCAAGCATCTTCACTAGAAACAGATACTTGGTAGAATGCCAGGTAAGCTCGAACATTACAACTGCGCTTACGGTAAAAATAACTATAAGTACAGCTTTCTCCAGTTTTGCAGGCATTGCATCCAGGAATGCTCCCATTCGTATATGCCTTGCTTTTCGGGTGGCATAACTCATTCCTACAAAGGTAATGAATGTAATTAGAAACTCTGATATCTCATCTGCATAATAGAGACTCTGGAAAAAAGTACGGGCAATTACATTTGCAATAAGAATTAGGGCAAGCCCTGCCATGCCCAGAACAAGAAGTGTTACTTCCAGTCTGTCCATTCCCAAAACAAGGATTGATCCAATACTTTTATTTTTTTTAGAATCCATACCCTCTGTTTCTTCAATATTTTTCATGGTACAACCTTCTATTTTGTTGAAGAGCGGTATGGAACTCCACACCGCTCATTTAAACTAATATATTTATTCTACACCTATAGCCGCTTTGGCAGCTTTGATATCAGCGCGTAAAAGATCCAGAATCATCTGGGCCTCATCACCAACAATATCCAGATAAACAGGTTCAACTTTTTTTGCTGCTTCTTTAAGTTCTGCAATTGCGGCATCATCAAATTCATAGAACTCAATTGAAGGTTTATCTTCTTTAATAAGTTTTTTATCTTTCGCATTGAGTTCGTCGATCCATTCTGCAGAAGGGACAATTGCATCAGCCCAGAAATCCTTCATCTTCTGCTGTGTTTCTGCATCAAGTGAATTATAGAACTGCATATTAAGTGTAGGAATACCAAGGAATGGTTCTGCCCACAACTGGGTAAAATGCTCGGTTACTTCATAGAACTTCATACTGTAATCCGCAAACAGAGGATTAATCTGTGCGTCAATAAGTCCTGTCTGAAGAGCACTGTAAACTTCGCCATAGCTCATAGGAGTTGGACTCATACCATAAGCTCTGTAGTCCTCTACCAAAAGTTTGGAGCCCATAACACGTGTTTTAACACCCTTAAGATCTGCCATTGATTTAACAGGTTTCTGACCAGTCATCCACTGCCATCCTTCAT
>DAOWMA010000210.1 GCA_030643345.1 Spirochaetaceae bacterium | reverse complement strand
ATTATCAGAATACTTCATGCAAGAAGAGACTGGATTAATCTACTTTAATTCAAGCTATCCCTTCTGATTACTAAATTCATTGTTTATTTCGTTTAGAAAATAATCAGTTAAAAAAAAATGGAGGAGTAATTTGTATCTTTTGGATGTAAATATACTGTTATATGCCCACAGAGAAGATTCTCCCCATCATTCCCCAATTACCAGATTTAAAGGCCTGGATTGGGTAAATCCGCTGGATTTATAGTGTGATATTACTAATAAGACTCAACTACCAATCCTTTAATTCGTTTAAAATGATCCACATCTTTTGTAATCAACGACATATTTAATATCTTTGCATGACATCCTATGAGAAGATCCATTTGCGGGATCATTATTCCATTCCCGGAGAGGTATCCATAAATTTCGCCATAACTTACTGCAAAGCCGGTTTCAGGATATACAACTCTTAGATGCTCAAGTAAAAATTCAACATTACTGCGTTCTCTTTCAGGATTAGAAGATTTTTCTACACCCCCCATTAATTCGCATACAGTAAACAATGAAACATTTAAAATCAGATCTTCTATGGATTGTAATTTTCTAATTGCAGGACCTTCAATATTCTTTTTTGACTCTCTCATTATATCTATTAAAAAGCATGTATCTAAAAGCATTAGAGATTAACATCCTCAGGATAGTCTATTTTCCTCTCAGCTGCTACCTCTTCCATATGATCAAGGAAGTCATCGGAAATACTTAGATCTTTTAAATGAAGTAAAAGGTTTTTGCCTGTTTTACCTTCTTCCCCCAGAGTTCGTTTAATAACCTTACTAAACGATTCTCCGCTTCGCTTCCTGGAAGTTAAAAGTGAATAAGATTCCATATCTATGGTAATTGTTTTTACAGCCATGCACTTAGTGTACACTTATATTTATAATTTGTCAAAACTTTAAAAATGACTCCATAGACAGGCGCTCCCTGTCAGGAAGCGCCATTAGTACTATTTTGGAATTTCATTGAGCCTTTTCTGCAGTCCTGTCTTAAAGGGAACTGCAATTCCCATAGTCAAAATTATCGAATATAGAACAGTCATCAATGATAATGCCAGGCCTCCTCCAATAACTTCCGGTTCAGCAAGGTTAGCAAGAACTGCCATTATACCAACAAAGGCCCCCATCATACCGGAGAGAATCAGATATTTCTGCAACGAAGAAAAAAAGACTATTCCATTTTCAAGGTCTATTGGATCGACATTCTCTTCCTTAAAACCGATTGCAAAATACTTTCTGATGTCACTTAGGCTAAAATTAGCTAAAAGCAAAACCAGAGGGCACAACAAAACGAGTAGCATACTCATAAAATCAATATAAATAACAACATCTCTGATTCCTACTGATATCCATTCTGTCATAAACAGTAATACTGCGAAAATGATAACTGATAAAAAAAAGGATTTTTTCATTATTTCCCTCCTGAAATTAATGACTCTGATACGAATTTATTTATTTCTACTAATCCCGCGGGGATTATAGTATCCAGAGAACTATGGATAAATAGTAAAAAATTCTTACTTTTTCCTTTCATATATCTCATATATACGGCCGCCAACAATAAAGGTTGGATATTTTTACAAAAATCGTTATTTACACTAAAAAGGGATTCTCCACAACAATATCAAAATACTTCTGTGAATTATTTAGATCTTCCGAGAGAATAGTACTACAATTACAGTAATATGCTGCTGAAACTATGAGGGAATCCCACCAGGATAACTGATACCGTAATTGACATACTTTTGCTTTTATCAATACTTTTTTATCTACAGCCAAAGGCTGCCATGCAAATAAGGCTTCAATATCCTGCCAGGCCTCATCCTTACTTAAACCGGGCTTTAACTTCTTAGTAACTGTTGTATAGTATTCATTACAAACTTGCGTACTAATTTTACCGGTTCCTGTCTGCCATAACTCTGTTAGTCTATCCATAGCTAATGTCTGTTTAGTTGGTTCGCTTAAATCCCGGGAATAAACAAGAATATTGGTATCAACAAAAACATTAGCGCTCATGCAAACTATCCCTGGAAGGATATGAGCCACTCTCTTCCTTAAGCATCACAGGCTCTCTATTTAAGAAAGATTGCATTGCCTGGGTATATTGCTTTTCACTATCCATTTTCTCTTTTAAAAAGAGTCCCAGCATCTTCGATACACTTGTATCATGTTCAGCTGCCCATACCCTTGACCATCTGGCAACTTCTTCAGGAAGTGAAACTGTAACATTTTTCATATCACCCTCCTTTCACAATAATAGTGTAACACTGTTTTCGTGGATAATCAAGAAAAATAAGGAAGGAAATCCTCTTGCAGAAGCGATTAACCATTATGGAGAAAAAAATCCAATAAGATTCGATCACAAAACCCTTGACACGGCTTCCGGATAGACGATTTTTATATTCTCCAGTAATAATTCAACATTCCTTAAATTAAAGTTGAGTCAGGATCTATTATGTTTCACCGACCTGCCTTGCCCCCTCCATCAGTAAATGATTTGTTTGAAGTTAAAATTATATGTCCCTTTGGAGTATATCTGCTTATAAAAGACAAAAATAATAATAAAAATACGGAAAACGGTGAATATCTATCTCACTCAGTTAATGGTAGAAAAGTATTAGAGAGAGTTACTCTTTCTAATATTTTTTAAAAGGAGACTCATATGAAAAGCAAGAGTGTGGTTATCAGGGTTGCAGTATTATTTATTTTATTTACCGCAATGGGAGATGTTTTATTTGCCGGAGGCCAAAAAGATAGCGCAGTGCAGGAGGCTGCCGGAGTATTAGAGTTGAAGCTGGGACATTTGGCCGATCCTCAGAATCCCTATGCATTAGGGGCTGTACGGTTTGCTGAACTTGTGGAGGAAAGAACAAATGGACAGGTGGTGATCAAAATCTTTCCAAGCTCCCAACTTGGTAAAGCGCAAAAACTGATTGAGGGATTAATCCTGGGAACAGTTGATTTTTCCCTTACTACCACTGCTGTACTTGGACAATTTGAACCGAAACTGCTGGTATTTGGTTTCCCCTATATGATGAGGGACAGAGATCATGCCTACAAGGCGCTGGACACCATTGGTATGGAGCTGGCTGAGAATCTGGAACCTAAAGGCCTGAAGGTCCTTTGTTTTATGGAGAATGGTATACGGCATATGATCAATAACAAGCGGAAACTGAATTCTCCGGATGATATGAAGGGTCTGAAAATGAGAGTTATGTCTACTCCCGTTTATATTGAGATGATGAAGTCCCTGGGTGCAGATCCGACTCCGATGGCTTTCGGTGAAGTTTATTCCGCATGCCAATTACACACAATTGACGGTTTGGAATGTCCGGCAGTCCATTTCTGGCAAAAACGGTTTTATGAGGTAAACAAGTATATTACACTTACCGGTCATACTTATGAATCTGAACCGATGATGATCTCTATGAAAACCTGGGAAAAGTTATCTCCGGAGTTCCAGGATATTATGCTTGAAGCTGCAGCAGAAGCCTGTGATTATGCCAGAAAAACAGCTGTAGAACAGGAAGCAGAATATTTTCAACAGATCAGAGATTCGGGTAAATGCGAAATTGATACTGTTGATACCGCACCCTTTGCAGAAAAAACCAAAATTGTCTGGCAGATATTGGAAGAAAAAGTTGGTAAAGACCTGATCACACGGATACAGGCTGTCAAATAATTCTTTACACCGGAAGTAACTGTACAGATTACTTCCGGCGGTTTTTAAATGCAGGAGTTTCAACTATGAAAAAATTTATATTCCTGGCTGACACATTGTTGGGTCATATTGATAATTTTATTTACTGGCTTTCAATTACAATAATGAGTTTTATGCTGATTTTAACATTTACCAATGTTACAGGAAGGTATCTATTTAAGAAATCAATCTTTTTCTCTGAGGAACTGGCAAGGTTTCTCTTTGTCTGGGTCGTTTTCCTGGGCGCAGCTATAATAATTAAAGACAGAGGTCATGTTGCCGTTACCCTGTTAACCGATAAATTGAGAGGTAGAAAAAGTGGAGTCGTACTGGAAATAATAATCGGCATCTGCGGTTATATCTTCCTGGTAATTGTCTTCATGGGAGGGATAAAGCTGGCCGGAACTATGAATATTTATTCCAGTGCTGCCCTGGGGATTCCCATGGGATATGTATATTGGGCCATCCCCCTGGGTATCGGCATAATGATGATTCACCATACAAAAAATTTTATTTCTCTCTTTAGAAAAGGTAGGTAAGTAATGGCATATTTTATTTTCTTCAGCCTATTTATAGGATTAATAATTATCGGTGTACCAATTGCCTATTCTTTAGGATTATCATCTGCCTTTCTAATTGTATTTCATCTTAAACTTCCCATAGTACTTGTTGCCCAGCATATGTTTGCTGCTGTTGATTCCTTTTCTTTCCTGGCAATTCCCTTTTTCATGCTGGCCGGGGCATTTATGTCTTATGGCGGAGTAACTAAAAGATTAATTAATTTTGCTCATTCCCTTGTAGGATCTTTCAAAGGAGGACTGGCCCAGGTAGTTGCCGTATCAGGCATGTTTTTCGGGGCAATCTCCGGTTCTTCTGCCGCAACCACAGCAGCAATAGGGGCAGTAATGATCGATTCCATGGAAGAAAAAGGTTATGACAAAGAATTTACTGCGGGAGTAGTTGCAGCAGGAGGCATGGTAGGAATTATTATTCCGCCGAGTATAACCCTTGT